>NZ_JAGJEF010000186.1:0-1391 GCF_018100875.1 Pseudoalteromonas sp. MMG012 | reverse complement strand
GATGAGATGGTCTCCTCCTCTCTAACGGCATCGCAATGTGCCAAACTTGGAGTTGATAATTCAAGTTAACAAGAAGAGGAGACCACTATGAATATTACTACCGTTGGGATCGATTTGGCAAAAAATGTTTCTCACGTTGTGTGTTGTAACCAAGCGGGCAAGATAGTGAGTAAGCGCATGTTGCGTCGCAGTGAAATTCTGCATTACTTTCGCAAATTACCGTGTTGCTTGGTTGGAGTAGAAGCTTGCGCCAGTGGGCATTACTGGGCACGAGAGATAACAAAGTTAGGGCATACGGTAAAACAAATAGCCCCTCAGCATGTCAAAGCTTATGTGCGAGGGAATAAAACCGATTACAACGATGCACTGGCAGTAGCAGAAGCTGTTGTGCGCCCGCAAATGCGCTTTGTGACGACAAAAACGGTGGAGCAGCAGGATATTCAGGCTTTACATATGTTACGTAAAAAGTGTGAGCGGGACAGAACAGCTAATGCTAATGCAATACGTGGTTTATTGTATGAATACGGGGTGACACTAAACCAAGGTATTAAAAATGTGTACAAGCACTTACCTGAACTCTTTGCGGATGACGCGGACAATGGGTTAAGCGCCCTATTTAAGACACTGCTCAAACAGCATTATCAGAAGCTAATAGAACTGGATGCGCATGTGAAGACCTATACCAAGCAAATAGAAACCTTGAGCCAATCTGAGCCTTGTCAACGTTTACAGCAAATCCCAGGTATTGGCCCCATTACTGCCAGCGCGTTTTATCAACATGTTGGCAATGGCAGTACATTTAAAAACGGGCGGGCGGTATCGGCCTCGCTAGGTGTTGTACCACGTCAGCATAGCTCGGGGGGTAAACACAACTTATTGGGTATCAGTAAGCGAGGCGACGGGTATTTACGGACATTATTGATACACGGTGCCAGAGCCGTCATGCGTACCCATGCGAAGAAGGACACGCCATTGGCGCGCTGGATAAAACGAATTGAATGTACACGGGGTAAAAACAAAGCCGCCGTGGCGTTGGCTAATAAGATGGCAAGAGTTGGCTGGGCCCTGCTGAAACATAACCAAGATTATCAATCTGTGCATATGACTACACAATAAAGGATAATCGAAAAAGTTAACAATAAACTCTCTACTCTAAGGATTGCTGATTAAACATCCAGAGATGACAAACAGGTAATACCGACATACCGAAAACCTGATAGGGGCGTAGGGGCTAATTAAAGCCCGTGTCAACGATAAGGACGGTATGGGCGAAGTTCATCGAGGCTCGAAACCAATAGTTGTTTCAAACAGAAGCCGGATATACGAACGCAAACCTATCCCTGTCAAATCACAATGTTTATGATTGCAATAATGGAGGAGACCATATACAG
>NZ_JAGJEF010000185.1:0-1432 GCF_018100875.1 Pseudoalteromonas sp. MMG012 | reverse complement strand
GTTGCTCATATCCTTAGGGTGTTTTTTATCATTAAAAATGATGAACGACTTGATCCAGTATAAGTACACCTTCTCAGTTTTAATACTATAGCGCCTTGTGCGTAGTTCGGTTCGAACCGATTCAAGAAAAGGAGATGAAGACATAAGATGCTCTATACCTGTTTTTATATACAGTTATAATTTAATCTCTCAAAATTGCTAACCTCTCTTCTCGTTATGTAATTTAAAAAATGCACGTTTAAATTGACATATAAACTTAATTGACTGAATTATATATAGTTTTTGCTTTAGTAAAATTACATAACGACCCAAATGGTTCTCGGTTAAGTAAATTCTCGGATTCAGAAGGTGTAAAAAGGTGATTGTTGTGTGTGAGGGAAAGTGTTAAGTTACTAATATATATTAAATTAATTGGCGGTTCTGGTTGTCTCTGCATGAAATAAGGGCAGAGTGTTTATCGGAATTCACGCTAATACACTGTTATGTTTCCCTCTAGTTTAGAGAGTTGAATATGGAAGAAGAAAAAAGTTTAGATTTGATGGGAATTAAACCTGTTGCAAAAGCAGTAGAGAAAGCAACCGACAAAACTGTTGATGGACTGGGTTCATTTTTCGGTGCGATTTGTATGCCTGCCGCTGAAGAATTCGGTTTACTTTTAAAAGACAAGGTTGCAGCTTATCGCCAAAGAAATCTTGAGAAGATATCTCAAAAGGCAAAAAATAAAATAGAGCACCAAAAGATTGAGATATCAGGCCAAGCAAACCCTGTTCTGATTCGGGAAGTATTAGAAGAAGCGTCTTGGTGTGAAGATGAAGAAATTCAATCAATGTGGGCTGGCTTACTGTCTGTAGCAGCGGGAAATACAGCCGTTTCAGATGATTCTTTGGTATATACAGATACTCTGAAACGTCTCACACCATTTCAGGCTCGCCTTATAAATGAGATATACTTTGACCCCAGATGCTGTAGTGTCAAGCCACCAATTGGAAACCATGAAGGTGATGTTTTCTACCCAGAAAATAAACTGATCTACTCTGTCGTAGATGTCCTAGAGATTTACCCTGGAGATTTGTCTGAAATAGTCCCAATTGCAAATGCTAGCCATGAAAAAATTCTTGCTACAGAGAATGATCACTCCATAGCTTTATCAAGGTTCAGGCCACAGATTGAAGCATTGAAAGTTCTTGGATTAATTCATGATGTTAAATTTTTAAATAATGGCAAGGAAGGAATATATGTATTCCCTTCTTTGAAAGGGCTTGATTTCTTTATGCGTTGTTTAGGTTACAGTGTTTACCCCCTAGAGGCATTCATTCTAACTTTGCAACACTGGAATAAGCTTAAAGATATAGACCCATTCACATGCCAAAAAACATAACAAGCAACTGCAGCGGATCAAATTTCGCTGCGCTCAATTAGCCCGCTGAGTTGG
>NZ_JAGJEF010000184.1:0-1441 GCF_018100875.1 Pseudoalteromonas sp. MMG012 | reverse complement strand
TTGTTATATTTCGATTACACTGTCTATACGTGTCTTTTGATCGACATTAATGTTTTTACACTCTTTTAACTTAGTCAGCCATTCACGATCAGATGAACGATAAAATAATTTATCTTCTTTTTCCATTTCAGTGAGAATACCCTCAATATCTGAATCGCTAACCCAATCGATTTGCTTACAAAAAACATCCCACGTATCCCAGCACTTACCGAGTTTATCTTTTCCTGACCACCTTAAAACTTCAATAATATGAGAGATCCTTTCACTGTATACTGAACTTTCTACACCAGGAGAAATTCTTAATATATTGTAAAAAGGTTGTTTAGCACTATAAAAATCCCATACTCCATCTGATTTGGCGCACAACTTCATTACTGATTCGTAAAAGCTCTCCCTTACCACTTGGTCAGGATAGCCATCTTCATTTACCATTGAAATTATCGAGTTAACTATTTGATCGATTTCTCTATAAGACATTCTATTTTCAGGAGCTAATAACTTCCCACCAAATTCAATATACAATAATTGATTAGATAGTATTTCAACAAAAGCTTTAACGGCTTGTTGTCTAGAATCACGATTATTGAAGCGCTTTAAGACATCATCTTGAGATATGGTTTTTTTACCAATAATAAGAGCTACGATTTCTTTTAATCGAGCCTCTATATTGGCATGCTCGGCAAAAAAACGTTTCCCTGACTTTTTATACTCTCTGAACTCGTTAGATAGATCTTCTAAGAATTCACCTATCTCTGCTTTAATAATATGAATGTTTTTATCTTTGAATAGTAGTTTTGATTCTTCTAGAACTTTATCTTCAACCGTTGGATGAACAACCATAAATGCAGGAGGTTTTTCTTCGCCTAAATGGGCATAAACTTCATCGTATAAAAAACCGATATTAGGATCCGTTAGGCTATAACCAAGAAAAATAGGAGAGGCTTCTGAAAATAGAGTGTAAATTTTACGGTTTAAATATGTATCTTCCCTTTGAAAAGAAAAATATTGGCTTTGCGTAACAACAATACTTGAAGGTCTTCCTACATCTCCATGAATTTTAAATAGATTTTTTCCCGTATTTGAGACTTGAGGTGCTTTATCTTTTCTAACTACAACATTTACCAGGTCATCATATATTGTTTCTAACTGGTTATCCCAGTTAGTTGTAACAATCATATTGGGTGAAAATGCTCTAAATCTTCTAACCCAGTCTGGTTCAACACTATCTTTTTTTAGATCTAAAAGTGATTCTGCAACTAAAGAGTTAAATTTGATTTCATCGAAACCTTTTTCTTGTTTTGAATATGAACATAATAATTCCGCGGCTTTTAAGGGGTTTTTAACATCTAGCTCAAGCGGGTATTCAATCTTTTCACTAATTTTCTCTAAAACTGCTTCCCAACTACCGAAACCAAAATTATATGAAAAGCCTGAACCAATC
>NZ_JAGJEF010000183.1:0-1460 GCF_018100875.1 Pseudoalteromonas sp. MMG012 | reverse complement strand
CTTGATACTCATTGAGCCTCCTCCCTAGCACCGCGATTATTCGCTACGCTAAACAGGCAACCAAACCTACAGGAGAAAGCTCAATGAACTTTTACAATAACATGCATCGATATTATCGTGGAATCGATTTACACGCCGGACTTCTTTTCGTCTGTATTATTGATAATACGGGACTTATCCTCGTTCATAAGAAGATTAAAGATGACCCAGAAGCACTACTAAAATTACTTAAACCCTACATCGGCGATATTGTTGTTGGCGTAGAATGCATGCATTGTTGGTATTGGGTCGCTGATTTTTGTAAAGACCACAATATCCACTTTATTCTCGGCCATGCCCTCTACATGAAGGCTATACATGGTGGGAAAGCTAAAAACGATAAAATAGACTCCTATAAAATCGCTAAGCTTATGCGGGGTGGCAACTTCCCTCTTGCCTATGTTTACCACAAAGACATGCGTGCTACGCGTGACTTATTACGTCGCAGAACCAAAATTGTTCGCCACGGCGCCGATTTAAAAGCCCATGTCGCCAACACTGCAAGCCAATACAATTTACCCGCTCATAATGTTAATTTGAAAAATGTCTGTGACAGAGAAAAAATGCGTTATTACTTCCCCGATCCTGTCGTACAACGTTCTATTAATCTCGATATGGGCATACTTGATTGCTATCAAAAAGAGCTAAAGCCTTTAGAGCATTACATTGAACAAATGGCCAAACAACATAACCCCGTTCACCTTAATATATTGCAAACCATTAATGGCATAGGCCGTATTCTAGCACTCACCATTATTTATGAAATTGGTGATATCAATCGCTTTCCAAGCGTACAAAAGTTCGCTTCATACAGTCGGCTTGTTAAATGCAAAGCTGAGTCAGCAGGTAAAACCTATGGCACACAGGGCAACAAAATTGGTAATGCACATTTAAAATGGGCCTTCAGTGAGGCGGCTGTACTACTGCTACGCCATAATCATAACGCCACCAAATACCTTGAGAAATTACAAAAGCGGATGAGTAAAGCCAAAGCATTGTCAGCGCTGGCGCATAAGCTGGGTCGATGTGTTTACTATATGCTTAAAAAAGAGACTGTGTTCGATGAAACCCGATTCTTAAAGCGTTAGTCACGGTACTGAGTGAGCTGAACGTCTAACTGGATAAAAGGCTGAGCATCAATCAATTGGGTGAGTAAATAGCCATTAAGCTATAACCTGATCATATGCCTAACGACCAAAGCCATTTGGCTTGATTAGACGCTCAGTACGCGTGCATTAATACAATAAGCAAAGTCGCTTACACCTGACTTGAGCCTGAAACTAACTGGATCACAATGATGAAACCAGCCGCCTTGAATAGTGCCATGATGAGGTTAACCGATGAATGTCTAGTGCCCCTGCGAACCCATAAGGAAATGGAAAAAAGTAGGCAGCGATGAGATCGCAATAAGAGAGCCTCTA
>NZ_JAGJEF010000182.1:0-1480 GCF_018100875.1 Pseudoalteromonas sp. MMG012 | reverse complement strand
ATTACAAATGAAAGCAACGCCGAGAATGAGAAAAATAGTTTTATTGGGCAAATTCGCTTATCCAGAGCTGAGGTTATATAGAGATTTCAACAGTATCAATAACATCAGCGAACCCACCGACTCTCACATCGATTACTTGTGACTCTTCTATTTGCACAGAAGCGGTAATGATTGAAGTACAATTCATTGCCCTGCCTTGCTCAAAAACGTAGTCGCAGCCTATGTCTAAATGTTCGGCGAGATAACAGGCTAACGCACCGTTAGAAGTTCCTGTTGCCGACTCTTCAGAAATACCAAACAGTGGTGCAAAATTACGACAGCTTGCGGTTAATGTATTTTGCTGTTCGTAAAGTTCAAAAACATGGAAGCCAACCACTTTATGTTTTCTACAAAATTCGGCAATATTATGATCGTTTGGCTTTATTTTATCTAAAAAACCTAACGGAACAGGAATAATGACATCGGGTAGTCCTGTTGAAATAACTTCTATAGGCAATGTCGTTCTTTCCAGAATATCAACTTCAATGCCAAGCACATCTGATATTTCTTGATATGAAAAATCACCCAACTTTTGTGGTAATTGTTGCTCCATAACTATCTTGCCATTTGAATCAATACACACAGCAAGCATTCCAGCTTTGGTGCGTTGAACATAATTTCCAACAGGGATAATAGCTTTTTGATACATTGTTAAAAACGCAGCGAGCGTAGCATGACCACAAAAGTCGACTTCACTGGTAGTCGTAAAAAAAGAGACTTCAAAGTCCGCTTCGCTATCCTCTGAAACAAAAGCGGTTTCCGAAAACCCAACAGCCTGCGCGATTTTCAATTTTTGCGTATTTGATAATTTATCGGCGTTAAAAACAACCCCCGCAGAGTTACCACCTGTTCCATTGTCGGTAAATGAGTTGACTAACGTGACTTCGATACGCTCCAAAGCTTCCCTCTCCTTATAACGAGTCTGTAGAATTACTCATTTTAAAATTGGTTTTAATTAATGTGCCACCATAGCGTGATTGATATTTAAAATCAATCACTTAGTGATTTTATAGCTTACTAATCGTTAACCTGTTTAAGCATTGTATTTGGCGTTATTAAACTAATCGCAAAACTATTTTAAGGTAAAAAAGCGTAACCACCTTAATGCATTATAAAAAAATGTATGCCTTTACTTTTTTCATATAGCTAACAATCAATTATTAATTAAATTGCCTTTGCTTTTTAGAACATAAAAAAGGTACATTTAATTTTTAACATTTGGCCTTTATTCTTTAAGTAAACCACATTAGAAGCAAAGGCCAATCATAGCAAAGCTAATAAATATATAGGAAAGGACTTAATATGAAAAAGGCATTAAAATATTCACTGGCATTATTCATGGGGGCGGCATCCCTTTCGGTTCAGGCAGATAATAAACCCGACGACCTTGATGATAAAATAGATGCCATATTTGCTAATATGCCTGAGGATGGTCCAGGTT
>NZ_JAGJEF010000180.1:0-1667 GCF_018100875.1 Pseudoalteromonas sp. MMG012 | reverse complement strand
GCCAACATATAACTTAAACGCTCTTGCGGATAATGTGGGTCCAGTGGGACATACGCCCCACCCGCCTTCAAAATGCCTAAAATCCCGACCACCATCTCCAACGAGCGCTCCACACACAAGCCCACTAAACTGTCTGGCCCAATAGCATGATGCTCTCGCAGGTAATGCGCCAGTTGGTTCGACTGCTCATTCAACTGCTTGTACGTCAGTGTTTTATCGGCAAAAACCACCGCAACCTTATCCGGCTGCTGCTGTGCTTGTTGTTCAAATAAGGTATGAATGCATGCCGCTTTATCGTATGCAATTTCCGTATTATTCAGCCCTGTCACTAAATGCGCTGTCTCTGACTCCGACAACATCGCCAAGCTAGGCAACGCCACTGTCTCCTCTGTGACTTCACTCAAACTCGTTAATAAACGACACAAGTGTGCGTTTAACCGCGCTATCGCTGCTTCACTGAATAAACCTGTATCATATGTCCAGTTAATACCCACACCCGCATCGCCCAAGGTCAGCTCAACATCTAGGTCAAACTTGGCCTGTACCGCATCACTCTCATACGCGCTCATCTGCACCCCAGGTAGGGCGACTGACTCACCTTCATGATGCAAACCATAGTCTGTATTCGTCGTCATCATGATTTGGAATAACGGGCTATGTGCCTTACTTCTCGGCACCTTCAATCTATCTACTAACTGCTCAAATGGCACGTCTTGATGCGATTGCGCTTCTAAATGTACCGTTCTGATATGCTTAAAGTACTCCCCGACCGTGTGGTGCCCTGTGTTCGCTCTGAGCACTAACGTGTTCACAAAAAACCCTATCAACGGCGTCAGCTCTGCCTGCATTCTATTGGCTACTGGCGTTCCTATCACAATGTCTGCACTATTACTGTGTCTTGCTAGCAGCAAAGATAACGCACCATGTAATAACATAAATGGCGTTAATTGATATTGCTTCGCCACGGCTTGTAATTTCTCTCCCACAGCACTTGGCAATGAACCCGATAATAACGCACCGTCATATGCCTTTATTTCTGGTCTTGGGTAACACAGCGGTAAACTATGCACACCCGGTAACTCATCTAGCTGTTTCGTCCAATAATCTAATTGGTTATCCAGTATCTCTCCCTCTAAATGCGTGTGTTGCCAATGTGCATAATCTGCATATTGGATTTCCAGCTCTGGTAATGGACTTGCTTTTCCTTGGCTATACGCGTCATATAACGCAAAGAACTCTTTGGCCAATACATCCATCGACCAGCCATCTGAGGCTATATGGTGCATATTAAATAGCAGCACCCCTGCGCTGCCAGCCGTTTTAATATAGCTGACACGCAGCATCACATCTTCTGCCAAATTAAACGCCTGCGTAAACTCACTGTCAACCAATGCTTTCACCGCGTGTGCTTGCATCTCACCAGTGAGATGAGATAGGTCTTCGACTGCCACCTCAAAGTGCACCGCTGACATCGCGCAGATCTGTTGCTTCGCTACCCCCGCCACTTCAGTGTAGCGCGTTCGCAAAACTTCATGACGCGCAATAATGTCACTAAAAGCACGATTAACCACCGCGATATCGAGTGCGCCTTGCACCTCAAAAGCCATGGGCATATTGTACTCAGCGGAGCCGCCTTGCAAGCTATCAATGAACCATAAACGCTGTTG
>NZ_JAGJEF010000018.1:0-82146 GCF_018100875.1 Pseudoalteromonas sp. MMG012 | reverse complement strand
CTCCTAGTAACCTACAAGTTCTGCATATCCTTTTGCAGTAAAACCCCCAACGCTTGTGACGCGACCTTCCCAATAAGGGATGCTTAATTGGTTCCTAGCGTCTTTATTTACACTGTTAATAATGGTTGTATCAAACCCGGTAACATCAAGGTGCCATTGAGTTGGGTACCGTTTACCATCCAGTGATACGTGCTCAATTGGTTGCAGCGAAATCTGTGAGTCTGCAAGGTGTTGTACTTCACCACTGCTCAAAATATGAGAACCACTACAATGGTCGTATTCTTGCAACGCATTTCTAATACAAAATACCATCAAGGCCCCATTATCCGCATTATTGGCCTGTAAGCTGAACCAATCCCACCCGGTATGCTTTGGGTCAATCAATGATGACGACCACTCTCTATCCAACCACGCCTTTCCAGTGACTTTATAGCGCTTGCCAAAGAACTCAAGTGCGCCTTTTGCGTGTAAAAATGGGTAACTATAATAATACGACGCATGACCTTGCATCGTTTTTTGGCTGTATCCTTTATCGCCATGCAATGCCATTACACTGTTGTGTAACGCCAATTGTGCCGAAAAACCATCTTGCTTCGCCATCAAGTTCAAGGGGAAGGTCTGATCTGCCCCTCCTTTAAGATACCAATTATCGATTCGCGCAACAAAAGGCGCAGCTGCTATTTCAACCTGCCCTGCCCGTGCAAACTTTTCAAATGCTTTGTGTGTTTGGTTATTTTGAATAGCAAAATGTGCAAAGTAAAGTTGCCCATCCCACCAACGAGAACCACTCGCCTCAGTGTTTCCAATTGACGTACGAAACAAGGTCCACTGCACACCAAATTCAGTGCCATCATCCGCTTCTAAATTTGCTGTTACGTACCACCACTCGATACCTTGCGCTAAGTGCGCTCCATGGTCTTGAGGAAATGAAAGTAACGTATTAGGCTCAACATCCACACCCAACTTCGGGACTGCATTCATAGAAACTTCACGACCCTGTTGCATTGGTTCACACCCAACCAATAGCAAAATGAATAAGCAAATTGATATCACAGAAGTTAACATTGTTATTCCTTTACAAGTGCATGTGTTCACTGGGCGTGTTCCGTATTAATACCTTACGAAGTGGTATGGCGCTAAACACTAACGCAGCGATGAAAATACTGACAATAAAAGTCGTTAACACTGACCAATCTATGGTTAATGCCATGCTCCAGCCAAATGCAATAGGCATAACATAGTTGAGTAGAACCCATCCTAATAACACACCTAAAGGAACAGCGAGCCCTAAAGTTGCTCCTATAATGAGGCCAGTTTGTAAAAGCTTAGCACCTAAAAGCGTGCGATTTGATACACCCAACCGTTGTAAAACCGTAATGGGTTCTAACTGCTGGCGCCCTAAGGTTAAAAAGCTCACCCACATACCAAATAATGCGATCAATATAATAAAAAAATTCAAAGCACTGGTAACGGTAAACGTACTGTTAAATAGCCTTTTAGCAAACGCTTTAAACTGCCTGTTTTCAATAATTTGCGAGCTATCTAAGGCATGTAATGTCATTAATTCATCTCGAATGCCCGAAGCACTTTTGGCATCTTCAAGCCATAATGATACCCCATATTGCTGAAAGCGAATCGTACTACTAAGCATGGCATCGGTCGTACTCACAAATGCTAATGCCTGTTCACCATAATCATAAAATGCACCCGTTATGACACATTTTAAATAACGGTTTTGTTGCTGAATAATGACTTTATCGCCAACAGAGAACTGATATTTCAGTAACCCAGGTTCATTAATGAGGCATCCGTGATAGCTTGATTCAACTCGAAAGTGACGAGGCGTAACCGATTTATCTCCTAATAAATTAAGATGTGAATAATATTCACTACTTTGCCCAAAACTCATTAATTTTGCAGAATAAATGTGATTAGGCTCCCCCGTATTTTTTATCACTTCAACGGGAGCATGCCAGTACACACCGACCCGCTCAATATCTTGGCGCTGTGCTAATGTATTTTTCAATTCATCTAATTTGTCTTCGACCCGAATATACAAATCGGCACTGAGTCGCTTCGTTAAATGTTTATCAAGTGCATCACTAAAGCTGCCCACCATAATTTGCATGCTGATTGCCGCCCCCACAGCCATCAGCATCGCTAATACCGAAGAAGATAACGCCGACAATTGATTACTACTGTCTGCACGTAGCCATAACAACACCACATTTTTTGTTGGCCAATTAACAACAAATACCGACTTAATCGTAATAGGGGTAACAATAAAAAATAGCATTAATACCCCTACGCAAAGCATTAAGGCCTCCACTTCTGTGACGGCAAAAAAATAGTAATATCCAGTTATAAAAACCGTAACGAAAACAGCAGTAAATCTCAGCCAAACACACTTTAAATGACGATGACGCACCTGCATCAAGACAAACCCGAACAACACAACCCCATTTAAAATGAACGCGAATAAAACTAGCCACCAATCAAATGATACGACCAATGCCCGATCCAGTTTATAGAGACTTTGTAAGGTGCTTGATACATCTAGCACTAATAAATTAGCTAACACACTGCCTAAAACTGCGCCGAATATGGCAGCAATGAAACTTAGCGCTATCAGCTCAACAATGAGTGCTTTAAGCAACATTTTCATACTACACCCAAGAATAAACAGTTGTTGTTGTAAGGTCTGCCTAGACGTATAAGCCAATTTGATCGCATTAAAACTCAAAAATGCGCCTACCACATATCCTAATAGCGCCAATGCTTTCAGATTCAAGAAAAACGCCTGTGACAACCCATCAAATGCTTGCTCTTCAACACTCTCTACTCGACCAACCGTCGACGTTAGTGCTTTGATAATACTGAGTGCCAGCTGAGGGTCCGCTGTATCATTCGTTACTTCAAAGTAACTAGTTTGGCCGTTTGCCTGTAGTAATGTGTCAGCCACATGAATATCAACTAGCCCGCTTTTTCCTAGCCCCTCCATCGCAATGACGGGCATGCTTTGCTCTGCATTTTCGAATATGAGTACGGGGTTGTCGGGGTCTAAACCTAACCGGATAATCATAGTCGGGTCTAAATACAGCGTGTTCAAAAATGACATCGGCATGGCTGCCGTTTGACTTCTTGATAAAGGAGCGGTTACATTTTGCGCTGCCGACGTTTTATTAAGCCACTGCAATAAATTAACCCCTTTTATTCTTAACAGTTGACCGGCTTGGGTTTTTATCGTCCCTTCTAATACTGGTTGCGCTGATGTTACGCCCTTTGCACGCAATTGCTCCCACAGTGCAAAAGGCAGGTAATTTTGCCCTAAAATGGGGCGAATAAAATGACTGATGGGGTGATTAATCATCGCCGTTGTTGACTGATACCGTTTTGCAGCTTCAAAATTGAGGCCTTGGATGGCCGTTAACAGGGCGCTGCCTAAACTCAGACCCACCAGAAAGAGGACGAGTAGTCCAAAGTGACGGCGATAGAACCCCCAATATGTCAGTAAAATAAGCTTAAATTCAACCATGCAATTGACCATCTTTCAGTGTCAGTTGCATAGGTAATTGTGAGGCTAACCGCGTACTGTGCGTAACTAATACCAGATTAATTGCACGCTCATCACATAGCTCAATGAGTAACTCGAGTACGTCTTGAGCACGTTGGGTGTCTAAATTTCCTGTTGGTTCATCTGCAAGTAGTAAATTTGGTCGATTTAATAATGCACGCGCGATCCCTACTCGCTGCTGTTCTCCTCCTGATAATTGTTGCGGTAAAGCATCTAACTTATGCGCAATGCCCAACCGCTCTGCCAAACTTATTATTTCATCTTCGCCCCAAGGCATTTTATTGAGACGCGCCTGGAAAGTAATATTGTCTTTTACGCTGAGCGGACTGAGTAGCTGATATTGCTGAAAAATAATTCCAATAGAACGGCGGTAATAAGCGAGCTGTTGGGCTTTCAAATCACTAATGACTGTATTATTCACAATCACCTCACCCGAGTCTGGTTGCAGTAAGCCCGCAAGTAAATTCAACAATGTAGATTTACCCGAACCACTATCTCCTACTAACGCAAGTTGTGTTGCTGGTGTAATAGCCAAAGAAATGTCATTCAATATTTTCCGCTTTATATCTCCATCAACGCGTGAAAATATGACATTTTTAAGTTCTATCATCCGTATACCACCCAGAGTGTAAAATTCAACCAATAAATATTATTACAAATTAAAACATAAAGTTATGTATACACATAGTCAAAAATATTACTTCGTAAGGTTTAAGTTAAGAATTATTCAGCATACATTGAGTTAATTGCTATTGCACAGCAAGACCTTCTTCGCTTAGATAATAACGCGTTTTAATTATAAGGAAACATATCATGCAAGCTTTGCATTTCGCATTGAGTCTTGGTCTCTTAACGGCGTCAGTTCTCACAAGTAACACCGTACCAGCATCTGAGCTGGGATCAGTAAACACCGATTGGCAAAATTACAACAGCAAAAAATACCTTGGTTTTAAGTATCCGTCGGGCGCTCAAAATGCCGTCAGCATTACCTTTGATGATGCGCGAGACAGCCAAATAACCGTGGGGATGGATATTTTCGCTAAACATCAAGTTAAAGGGACTTTTTATGTTGTGCCTGAAAGTGTATCTCGACAGCTAATTGGGTGGAAAAAAGCCGTTGAATATGGTCATGAAATTGCAAATCATACCAGCAACCATACGTGTACTGGCAATTTTGAATGGCTAAGAGCTAGGGGAATGAGCCTTGAAAATGCCACCCTTGACTGGTTGAAAAATGATATAGAGCAAGCCAATAGCTACCTCAAAACGCACTTAGGTATTACCCCTACCAGTTTTGCCTACCCTTGCGGAAACACCTTTGTTGGTCGAGGTGTTGATACGCGCAGCTACGTGCCGCTGATTGCACAACAGTTTCAATTTGGGCGCACATGGAATGATGAGACCGCCAATAACCCAAATTTCACTGACTTTGCTCAGCTGACTGCAATTCGGATTGACGGACAGAGCTTTAAAAAAATTAAAACCACGCTTGAATCTGTCAAGCATAATAATAGCTGGATAATTCTTGCCGGACATGAAGTGGGCGAAAAAGGCTTATATACCGTAGATAAGACCGTGCTTGATCAACTTATTACCTATTTAAAAGACCCTAAAAATGGCTATTGGCTAGAGACGGTCAATACCATAGGCAGCTATATCAAACAGCATAGAAAAGCGCCGTAATACGGTGTAATTGTCAATCTTAATATCTCGGCCTACACTTCTGCACTAGAGAAAATGCAGCCTCGATTTGCATTTTAATTATGACATACATGCGTCAATTTAAGGAAGTTTAGGTATGGAAAACACCCCTTGTGATTCAACGATTGTTTCAGCGGCTATTTATCCACCAATCGGTGTAATGCGTGTTGGCAATAGTCCGTCTGAGTACTTTATTGGTCCAGAAGTCAGTGAACCACTCCCACAATCGCCTAGTTTTTACCGTGATAGCACTGGCGCTTTAAAGCGCCAAGCTGCACGTTTTCGGATATATGGATTGAATGCGAACGGCGAAGTAGTTAAGGAGCTGACAGCCAACAATGCCAATATAACGTGGCATGCACAACTTGCGAATCAAAAAGCCTCTTGGTACAAATTTGAAATCGCATTAGATATTCCAGAAGCAGCGGATGCAAAACCTTCTATTTTACGTAACGCCAAAGTAGAAGGTGAAAAGCGACGCGGTTTGTTAATTGACGGTGCTAAACACACTATATCGGGCTGTAATACGCCAGGAAATGATACGCAGTTTGTGGGGCAGTTCAATGAAGTAAAAGTATACTTAGGTGAAATGAGCACTGACTCTCAAGGACGGTTAGTGATGCTAGGTGGGCATGGTAAATCAGCGAATCCACTCGGGCATCAAGCAATTACTTTTGGCAATAACGAGGGCTGGTATGATGATACCTCTGATGGCCCAATTAATGCCGACGTCATCTATGACGGTGTATCATTATCGGTAAAACCTGGCTGGGTTGTATGTGCACCGCCTGATTATGCCCCGATGCAAAAATCTGTCAGAACAATGTGGGACTTAATGCGCGATATCGCCGTTGGCGCCAACATGTTACCTGTTCCGGGCAAGCCTTCCTTTACCCACGACATTTTACCTATTTTCCAACGTATGACCGACTTACAGTGGGTTAATGCCGGTTTTGCTGCTGGCTTTGGGTGGCAGAGCCCATTTGATTTTACATCAGAACTTTGGCTAACACGTTTAAGTGATCCTTCTGTAACATGGCAAGAATCAAGACGTACTTTGTTTAACAATTTTAGAAATTTAGACACCCAATTTGATATTGGCGAGAACCCTATGTCGGTTACCGCATGGGATCCAACAAACGCATCCTTGTCTCCACAACAATGGCCATGGATCTATGGCGATGCAATGAGCATTGATGCAAACGAGTCACCTCGACAGTTTTTAACGCTGACTCGACTGCAGCTTAATGCATTATCGCAATGGGTTGATGGAGAGTTTATTGCCGATTATGACCCAGCTCGTACAGCACCTACAGCTATTGATGATGTTCCAGTTACAGAGCAACCCGATATGCTGACCAAAGCAGCGATGGATTTTTGTTTGGCTGATGCATTTCATCCTGGCTGCGAAATGACATGGCCGATGCGCAGTGTCGGTATGTATAGTGAAGCCTTTAGATTGCGCCATGCTGAGGACACCTCCCCAACACACGATGTTAATTTTGGCCCTGTACTAACACCACATACAGCTCTCTCTTTCGACGGCCCAATAAATAATGGACAAATAGCCGGGGGGATCACCCGCTGGATGGCCATTCCTTGGCAAACAGATACTGCGTCTTGTAGAGATGGATACAATACAGCGCTCGACCCATATTTGCCGACCTTTTGGCCTGCGCGCGTCCCAAATAATATGTTAAACCAAGAAAACTACAACAAAGTCATCAACGAAAGTTTACCCATCGATGAGCGACAAGCTGCGTTTAACGAACGAGAGTTTTGGCTTGATGATTTACCCATTGGCCCCACAACTGACTACACGGCACAAATCAACGACATGATTGATAACTTTGATAAATTGGCAGTCGTACTTCCAAAAACGGAAAAAGGCGTGAGTGGCTTTCCAAGTACCATGCAAGTCGGCTTAACACCAGATTCAAATGCCCCCCTTAGCGCATTAAAATCTACAGCTCGGCACACAGCTAAAAAGGGTATTCGCCCTGACTTAAGCCTAACAGAAAAAGCACATCGCTTTACCAAGAAAAACTAACAACGATGACAACAACGCAATTGCCAAAAACGCAAGTTGCGATAATAGGGGCTGGTGTAGGGGGCTGTATTGCAGCTCTTGCACTCGCGCCCTATTATTGTGTAACGCTTATTGATAAAGAAGCCGCACCGATTAACAAAATTGGCGAGTCATTAGCGCCTGCTGCATTGCGTATTTTAACTCAATTAAAGCTCGCGCATTTACTTAATGATACCCGCCATATAGTCAGCCATGGTACGTTATCTTATTGGGGCTCGTCTGAACCTACTTTAATAGACAATTTAAGAAACCCAGATGGATTCGGTTGGCACCTAGACAGATCCTACTTTGAAACACAACTACGTAATGCTTGTATTGATGCAAAAATTCACTGCATATGGCCGGCTCAATTAACTGACAGTGTTGCCACAGATGAAGGCTGGCAACTTTCATTGCAACACGACAATAGCCCACTTCAACTCAATGCCAACACCGTGATTGATGCATCAGGTCGTCATTGCGCTTTTGCACGCCAACAAGGTATTACTCGCCAGCAATTTGATAAACTCATGTCAATTGGGTTCACTGCAAATGTCAATATCAAAAAGAAAACAGCGCTGATCAGTCACACAGATGAAGGTTGGTGGTATAGCGCTCCAATTCATAACCCTGAAAAAAGCCCGACTCAGGCGCAACAAAAAAGGGTGTTTTCGTGGTACGCAGATGCAAAATTGATAAAAAATGCACGTATAACTGACCCATCCCAGCTATTAAATCGGGCTAAAAGTATACCTGGATTCACCATACTTTCATCCAGAATAGAAGAGAAAAATGCTCAGCTATACCCTCTAGTGGCAGCGAATTCGTCAAAGTTAGTGAATTGCTCTGGTAAAAATTGGTTTGCTTTAGGGGATGCTGCCCTAAGCTTTGATCCGCTGTCTTCCCAAGGCATGTTCAATGCGATGGCCTGTGCTATTCAATTAAGCGAATTACTTATAAATAATGGTTTAATGCACGCTGAGAATATACCGCTATACCAACAACAAGTAGACAAAATTTGGCTTAGCTACCTCGCTCATCGAGCGCTCTATTACAAAATGGTATCATAAAAACAAATAAACTATTTAACCTCAGGTTTGAATAACGGTTTTGGAATAGAAAATGTTTTTGTATATAAACTTACGTACAATCCAATGATGATATTTTGTTCAATATCAAGGCGCTTTTAGGCAGTAATAGCGGGCTATTACAAATGAAAGCAACGCCGAGAGTGAGAAAAATAGCTTTATTGGACAAATTCGCTTATCCAGAGCTGAGGTTATTTACATTTAAAGAATAGTATGTAAACGTAACAGGGACTTAAATAAAAGGATACTTACAATGAAAATGACGTTAAATAAAAAGAATATAAAGCTATTATCACAACAACAAGATTTAGCTACAAAACACACTCCAGCAATTGCTGGCGGTCGAGTGCCTGATACGGTATTTTGCCGTACAAAAATCGAATCTTGTAAAGTGGTCTGTTTTTGGTCAATTCAAGGCGGCGATCATACCTGTATTTAAATTCACAGTTTAGATCTCGGTAGTCGTGCCGTTTTATACATCGTAATAACGCACTTCTACCGCTTAGTCTCCTTCCTCATGCAACTTTATTAAAAACCCACAGAAAGCTATGTGTTCACCAAAAAGCCACGTATAATTCCCGCGTTTAAAAATTTATGTTTGCTTAAATTTCAATATTTTATCACTTGAGGTAATTCATGCTGCTCGATGCCATTTTCGTTAATTTTATTATCATCAGTTTTTGTTTGGCCGTAACTTGTATCATTATGGCAATCACTAAAAAATCATCCAGCAAAGAAGCTCGTTTACAAACCAAAGTTGAATACGGGTTGTTTGCCAGCAGCGGGATTATTGCAGGTGCGCTCGCCCTATATGGTTATGTTGGATAAAGCCTCCTGACACTCCCTGACAGGGTGATGTGTTTTACTTGCTGTGACTTATAAATCACTCAAGGAAAACACATTATGACTACCAATATCATCGAAGTCGTTAAATTTGAATTAGCCAGTGGCGTAACAGAGCAGGACTTTATGTTAGCGAATGAGGAGTTTGAAACTTTTTTGAACGCACAACCGGGTTTGCTTTATCGCTCACTCGCCAAACAACAAAACAGCTCTGTGTATATTGATGTTGTATACTGGAACACACTCAATGATGCAACGCGAGTACAACAAGCTTTTTATGACTCACCACACAGTAAAAAGTTTATGCAACTGATCAATGAAGACAGTGTTGAGCTAACGCATAACCGCGTGATAGCCCAAACAGCATGTACTAACTGACCTACTAGGGTATAAATGTGCATAAATCTGAAAGACTCTTTCAATTAGTCAACGTTTTAAAAGGCCGCCGACTTGCGACAACGGCTGCACAGCTGGCTGAGCATTTCCACGTTTCAGAACGCACCATTTATCGTGATATTCAAGACTTACAAAGCTCAGGAGTGCCAATTGAGGGTGAAGCAGGTATCGGTTATTTGATAGCCAACTGCCCGCTTCCCCCTATGATGTTTACCGTAGAAGAGCTATCCGCTTTATTGCTTGGCACCAAAATGGTTGGCGCATGGACAGATCCAACCTTAAGTGAACATGCCAAATCAGCGATGGCAAAAATCGAAGCTGTTTTGCCTACCCACTTAAAGCAATCTCAAGATGATTCACCCTATTTAGTATCTAGCTATAGCCATGACAGTAAGCAGCAAGCGCTTAACAAGCAGCTGCGTCATGCTATTGAAAATAAACAGTGTTTACACCTTGCGTACTCGGACGTTAATCACACCTCAACAATGCGTCAAATAGAACCCCTTGGATTGGTATATTGGGGTGGAAAATGGACCCTCGTGGCGTTTTGCCAATTGAGACGTGACTACCGAGAATTTAGAGTCGACAGAATAGCTTCTGCCACAACATTAAGTACCCACTTTAATACCTCAGATGATAAAAAGTTGTCCCATTATGTTGCGCTTGTTACCGCCAAATACGCCAATTGTGCAAATAAAAGTTAGCTGATAGTTTTATTCCTACAGTAATCACATGCTTAGCCTGTACTTACAAAGCAGCAACAAAGTAATAACAACGAATTTAATCACGCTGCCTACACTTAATAGTATGATGGTTAACCCATTTGGTGATGTATGAAAACAGTCGTAAAATGGTTGGCAGGGAGCATTTTTGTAATACTAGTCATAACGTTAGGTTGGCGAATGTTAAGCCAAGATGATGCGTATAAAATGCGTCAAGTGAAGGCAATTGCCACATCGAATAACCATCATATTCTTGACTTTTATCCACATATTTCACAATCAAAACGCCCTAGAGACCCCTACTCGTTCCCCATTCCTTTAGGCGCAGTTGGACCCAACACCAACCTTTACTCAGGCCCCAATCAATACCCATTTTTTTGTATGACACTTGACTCAGGTTTAGGTCTCCCTGAAGTCGATAATCATGATGGTGACGGAGTGTCTGTATACGGTCCACAACAAAAACTACTGGGTTATAGTAAAGATTGTGGCGTGAAATCCCGTATTGAATACTACACCATAGATACGCCGTTAGTGCCACGGAAACTCACAGATAATGAAGATGTTTCTGGTTTTTCGGGCCCTTTATTTAGAGTTGAACAAGGCACAATTAACCGCTTTATTTATACCATCATCGTGCCTATTACACCGCTTGATATACCTCACCGCAATACGTCATCTTTGTGGAATAAACGGCTTATCTATCAATTTAATGGTGGTTCTGGCATTGGCTATCGTCAAGGCAGGCAAACAGCCTGGAAAGTAATGAAACGCCAAGCACAGCAACTCCTAGATGGATATGCAATCATCAGTTCAAGCGGCAATAAAACCAGCTACACCTACAATATGCTACTGGCAGAAGACACCGCAAGGCGTGTTAAGAAGCAGTTTGTGAGTCTTTATGGTGAGCCTTTATATACCGTTGGTATTGGGGGCTCTGGCGGTGGACTCGCCCAATACCTCATTGCCCAAAATAGTACCGGAATTTTGGATGGCTTACTGCCATTGTATAGCTACCCAGATATGATAACCCAAACCACTTATGCGCTCGATTGCGACTTGCTAAACAACTATTTTACGTTTCGGGCCGACGATAAAAAAATCTGGCGCAACTGGGATCGCCGCCGCTTAATTGAAGGTATGAATGCCATAAACGACTTTCCACAACGCGCTGGCTTTCTTCAGCCTCTTAATCAGTTAATGGCTGGCTTTGTACCCACATTTCCAGAGGGCAATAGTGAATGTATTAACGGATACTTTGGACTATCTGCGTTTATTAACAACCCAAAACAAGGTTTTTTACGGGCATTTTTCGCAGATTCTGTGGTCGAAAATACCAACTGGAGTTATTGGCAAGATATGCAACACATACTCGGCAAAGATCAACAAGGGTTTGGCCGCTCTACATGGGACAATATGGGCGTACAATATGGCTTGAATGCATTAAATAGCGGTGAGATTTCCTTCGATGACTTTATCGATATTAATCATAATATTGGCAGCTGGAAACCACAAAACGACATGGCTCAAGAACAAATTGTAACGCCTTTTGGCACAAACCTACCACTGTGGTTATCCTTGTGGGGCAATGAGAATATCACAGAACCTGCACCCGCAGCCCCAGCAGCTCGCCATCAAGGCAATATCGAAGCAATGCATGCGGCGTATCGTTCAGGACAAGTGTTCATTGGCAATATTACTCTACCCATTATTGATGCTCGCCATTACTTAGAAAATGAGTTAGACATGCATCACATGTCAGCGTCTTTTTATAGCCGCTTACGCATTAATAAGGCACAGGGACATACTCAAAATCACATCATTTGGGTGGCTCATAAAGATCATGACCCAACTCAAGCCGCCTTTGCCATGATGGATAAGTGGCTACTGGCAATTACCGAGCATACCCCTGAAGGAATATTGAATGCTAAACCCAATGAACTGCAAGACACCTGCTTTGATAGTGACGGTAAAGTGCATGCCTCTGGCAGTACCGTATTTAACGGGAAGTGGAATAATCAAAAAGAGGGCGCTTGCCAGTCTAGATTTCCGATGTTTAGCACCAGTCGTATTGAGTCAGGTGCACCTTGGGCCGGTGATATTTTTAAATGTCATTTAATGAGTATCAACTCTGCCATTGATAAAGGCATATATGCCGCACACAACATGACTGTAGATATGCGAGCTCGGTTGCAAGCAACATTTCCGCATGGCGTTTGTAATTACGACGTACCGGATATGGGCAGACCCAAAGACATTTGAGTTGCAGTGCTTTTAACAAATTTGCTATTGTTGCGTCAATCTTGTTACCCAACAACGGAACCTCTATGCAAGCACTTTTCTCTTACGGTACATTACAACACTCACAAGTACAGCTAGATACTTTTGGTCGATTGTTAGAAGGTGAACCTGATGCATTAATTGGGTATCAACTTGGTGAAGTTGAGATAACGGATGCAGCCGTGATTGCCAGCAGCGGCAAAACCCATCACCCTATCTTAAATTATACAGGGGATCACGATGACATAGTCCACGGTACTGTATTTTCAATAACAGATGCTGAATTAGCGCAAGCCGATGAATACGAGGTAGATGCGTATCAGCGAGTTAGTGCCCCTCTTCAATCAGGAAACACCTGCTGGATTTATGCTGCCGCTGAGAGCTCTCATGACTAAAACGCAAAAGAAGCTTGAACAACAACTCATTCAATTACTCACCAATGCCTGCGAAGAACTAAAAACTCAGCTTCCGGAGTTTGAATACCTCACTCATTATGGGCAAATGAGTAAACTCAAGCACACGTTAAAAGTTGAGCTTTACTGTTCAAATACACTCAGTGGCAAGCAGCTATCCCAATCATTGGGCGTTATTAATAATGAGATAAAACCTATGGGATTGACATTAAAAGCCCATGATTTACTTATGACCGTTCAATAAAGTATTCCTCCAATATGATAGAGCAAGCTATAAAACGCCCACTTTTATAGCTTTCTTGGCGGGTGAATGACCATATACCAGCCTTACAACATCAATCGCCTTTAATATCGAGTCAATTTTACAGGTTAAAACGCTGCCTCATCGTGTCTGTTGGTTCTCTCGTTACAAAGCTCACAACACAACTTGTGAATAATTATATTAAAATGTATTTTTGTGTAAAAACACTTTAATTAACATTCTATTCGGTTGTAATATAAGGTACGAATAATCTATAAACCTGCCTTTTACAAGGACGACCATGCATCACTTAAAATATTCATCACTGGCTATTGCAATCGCGCTACTGAGTGCCTGCTCTTCAGAAACAACAGAGTCAAATAATGTTAAAACCGAGGCTATTTGGTCTGATATCTACGTGACTTCGAATGGCCAAGATAGCCGCGTTATCGCAGAGTTAAATGTCTCAAGTCGAAATGGAAATAACTTAAAATTAACCAATGGCGATAAATTACAAGCGACTGTCGGCACAACAGTCAAAACATTAGAAGAAGACGATGGCTTTTTCGATATAGATTACCGCGCTGTTTTTGACGTGGCGGTAGGCGACACTAAATTTGTGGTGCAGCTTAACCGCGCATCAGAAAATAAAACTCTGACCAACACAATAACACTACCACCGCAATATCAGATCCTCGCTCCACAAACAGGTCAATTGTATGATAAAGACGATTCAATCGAGATTGAATGGACAAAAAGCGGCGCAGGCGATCAATTTAGCATTGTTTTCAATACAGAGTGCACTAAAAAAGACGGTGATAAATTAACCGGCTCTGAAGTATATAATAATGTGTCAGACGATGGTGATTTCACTATTAACTTGTCTAATGTTGAATTTTTCAACGACGCACTGATTAACACTCAACACGATTGCACTGGGTCATTAACATTCGAACGCAGACGTCACGGGCAAATTGACCCTGCTTATGTGAGTGGCAGTCGTACGTATGCAGCACAGCAACGCTCACTAGACAATATTATTATATCACTTTAATAACCCCCGTCTTTATAATGGGTGCGTGTAATATATTTGACATACTTACCGTACCCAATTATGAATTCATAAAAAATTCCTCTATTTTTCATGAATTAAAGTTTCCTAACCTCCTACCGATAAGCTAATCTATACAAGTAATTTTATGTAACAACAGCAAGGATGAGCGAAATAGCTTTGTTACTACAAATAAAAACTAATAACGTAACCGGGACGTTGTACAAAGGATATGGTTACAATAATACTATTGGAAAATATAGCTTATGTCGCTCACACAGTTTTCAGATCAGTTTATAACTGATAGCTTTGATAGTGCTCACTATGAACTTATTCATAAAATTGGTGAAGGCGGGTTTGGTAAGGTATTTAAAGCCAGGCATAAAAATACCAATCAATTCGTTGCCATCAAGTTTCTCGCATTAGAACCTCATTTAGAAGAACAAAAAAAGCGCCGTTATATAGAACGGTTTAAGCGTGAAACACAATTAAGTAGCCAGCTACAGCACCCTCATATTGTCCGGTTATTAGATAAAGGACAAGTCGACGAACATCTCCTTTACGGAGTATTTGAATACGTAGACGGCATTTCACTGCGTCAGCACCTCACACAGGAAGGTGCACTGAATGCGGTTGATGCAACAGATGTGATGTTACAAGTATTAGATGCACTGATACATGCCCATAGCCGAGGCATAATACACCGAGATATAAAGCCCGCTAACATTATGTTGGCGAAATCAGGGGCAAAAACTTACGCAAAAATACTCGACTTTGGTATTGGCACCTTGGTTTCAGAACACCGTCAGCCAGACTTTAATACCCTTACGCTCACGCAAGAAACCCTAGGTACCCCCTCATACAGTGCCCCCGAGCAGTTACGTGGCGAACCTGCCACAACAAAAACCGACTTGTATGTTTGGGGCCTTGTGTATCTAGAGTGTTTAACAGGCTTGCCCGCGGTAACTGGTTCAAGCATCGCCTCAATTTATCATAAGCAATTGAGCGATATAAACGTCCCGCTGCCTGCCCCTTTATTGGGTCACCCTTTGGCATCATTGCTAAGAAGAGTGCTTAAGAAGAACGCCATAGATCGCGTGATCACCTCACAAGAAAGCTTCAATGAGCTCAATAGCATCAATGTTGCAAATCTGGTTGGCATTCTAACCAAGGGTGAAGCCCAGCATGGTTTTGATGACGACACCGTCATCTTACGTAAAGATGCTGAAGGCGACCAAGGAAATCACCACACCCTACTCACTGAGCGCAAACAAATTACAGTTTTAGCACTCAAAATTAGTATTTCTGAAATTAGCGATAACACGAAAGACTTAGACGTTATAGATGCATTAACCAAGGCACAATTAAACCAATGTATTGATATTGCGACGCGTTTTAATGCTTACCATGTCGGTACTCTTGGGGATATGCTGCTATTTTATTTCGGCTTTCCCATTGCCAGCGATAATGATACTCGCCTATCTGCGCGCACCGCACTTGAGATCATGAGCGAAATGTCAAAAAGAGATGCCTTAATGCAAGATGTGCATGGCATTTCTTTCAATATACACATTGGTTTGCATACCGGCGTATTTGTTACCTATGCCAACGCCATTCCTGAAGGCCATATTACCAATTCGGCATTGACCCTCGCTCGCAGCGCAAAGCCAAAACAAATACTTTGCAGTGGTGACTCAAGAGCAATTTTAGAGCCGTACAGCGAATTTGAAACGATTGACTTTCCTACATTAAAGCAACCTGGCTCACCTGCAACGGTATATAGCTTAAAAGGCGAAAGGCAAGTTGAAGCATTTGGCTTTATGCGAGGCACACGCAATAATCATGAATTAATTGGCCGAGAAAAAGAGCTAGATAAAACCCTTTCTATTGTACAACAGTCTCAACACAATACTCGGATTGCGCACATTCATGGTGAGGCGGGCATTGGTAAATCTCGTTTACTACAAGAAATACGCAGCCATGCAGGTCAATACCAACACTTGGTGGCACAATGCCTACCCGAGCACCAAAACAATGCACTTTACCCTGTACTAACGCTTATTCGATATTTGTTTAATACCGCACACCTCGATGTGCAAAGTGCTATAGCCTTATTCAGCGACATAATACAAAAGCAAGATCAAAGCGTTACCGCCACGCAGGCGATGCCAATATTGCTGATTTGGTTAAATATAGAATTACCTGAAGACATGCAAGCGTCTACCTTAGCACCAGACCAGCAAAAAATAATACTGTTCAATAGCTTAACGGCCCTCTTACTAAACCAGCAATACAGTATAAGCGAAAATAAGCTGTATATTATCGAAGACATACACTGGGCTGACACCACCACGATTGAATTTATTCAGCACTTCGCGGGTCAACTAGACACAGGTAATGTGTTGATCAGCACGTCTCGACAGCAAGTGCCCACATCGCTAAAAGATCTCACGTTATTGGAAGTCAATCTCAATAAATTAACGGCACAAGCCACAGAAGACTTTATCATTAAGCTATTTGATAATCAGCCAGTTTCACGTAATGTACTCGACATACTCACCAGCAGAACCGATGGTATTCCATTATTTATCGAAGAACTTGTTGGTATGTTAAAGCAAAAAGCCTTGGTCGGCCTCGTTGAAGGTGAAATTAATTTTGTAAGCCCAGACAAACTAGATCAAGTACCCAGCAGTTTACGTGAATCACTCCAGCAAAAACTCGATAGCCTCATTCATGCCAAAGAAACCGCCCAGCTTGCGGCGACAATCGGGCGTGAATTCGAATACGAGTTGCTTATTAGTGCGTCATCATTAAGTGAAAATCAAATTCAGAATGATCTGAATGAGCTGATAGCCAATGATTTAATTATTCAACAAAGACGAGTAAATAACGATAGCTATATATTCAAACATGCTTTAGTAAGAGATGCAGCGTATGAAAGTATGGATCGTAATGCCAAAGAAAAAAGCCATTATCGAATAGCAAGGACTCTCAGCGAAATATATGATAATCATAATGAGGGTGAGCCACTCGTAATTTCAACACATATGTATAAAGCAAATCTGTACTCTGACGCCACCAAGTATAGAATATTTGCAATAGAGAAATTAGTTAAAAATTCAGCCCACAATTCAGCAATAGAAATTGGTGATGAAGCATTAAAATGGATTGCTAACAGTCACTCACATGACGGCGTTCAATACAATGAATTAGATTTACATAAAGCTATGCTACCTTCAATTATGACCTTATTTGGCTACGGTGCTGACCGTGTATTAAGCTGGGGAAACAGAGTACAGTCAATCATAAATCAAGAGTCTATTGATAAGAAAACGTTTTTTGAAATGAATAAAAAAAGTAAATGGACTTTATTTATGTCTGCTCACTATGCATCCCATAGAGTTAAAGCGAGAAACCTAGGCGAACAATTACTGCTTGATATTAAAGAGAGTGGTACTCGTCAAGATCTCGTAGTCGTACTTGTTCATCTAGCCCAAGCATATAATATCGATGGGGATTTACTCAATGCAAGTAAATTATATGAGCAAGCTTTGCATTTATATGACGAAGACAGTGATGATATTCTTGCCCAAGAATATGGTATGAATATCAAAGTTCAAATCCTGTCGCTCGCATCTTACAACTATTTACATTTGGGAGAGTTAAAAATTGCGAAGAAATACGCGTACGATTCTCTTGAGTATTCGGAGCGTTTGGAGTCTATCGGCGAAATTGTTTTTGCCAATATATTTATTGCTCTCTACCATATTTTCTTAAAACAACATGATGTTGTTTCAAATAATTGGCATAACTTTCAGTTAAAATATAGCTCAGATGCCACTGGCAACGTATTTCATTTACATTTTCTAGAGTGCTATAGCTACTCCTCGCTACGCGATACTTCTTTAGCTAGAAAAGCACTAAATAAACAAATAGAAACTGGCCAAACTTTTGCCGCAGGATATTACGTTACGCATTTAGCTGAAGCTTATATTGAACAAGGAAGTATAGATGCCGCTATAGACTTAATGACTTCCTCTCTCGAGATATGCGAAAATCAAGGTGAACTTTCTGTGATTCCATTCATAAAGAAAACCCTTGCTCAATGCTTATTTTCAAAAAGAAATCAGCTTGATAATGAGATTTTAGCACTACTACATTCATCGATTGAATCTGCTAAAAGTCAAAATGCTAAATTCTTTGAATTAGAAAACAGATACTACTTATACTCTTTAACACAGAAAAAAGCTGATTTAGATGCCCTTATGATACTTTTCAATTGGTTTACGAATACTAACCAAGTTGAAAATAGTCAATTATTCAATGACATTGAAAAATTACTTTAAATGGAAAATACAACTATGTCTGAAAAACTAAAAAAACACACTTTAGGTACTCGTTATGGGTTTCACCAAGCTGATAGCACTGACGAGCCAACCCCGTTAGATAATGTACTTGCCATTAGCGCATGGCATTCAGCATTGAGCCGAATGATCGCGTATACATGGGAGAATTGGGAGAACGAAAAAGAGCTTGGCTATATTGTTAAATTTCCAGAATACTATCTTGCTAAATTTGGCTTTTTTCCTCAAATTCCAGCTTACCAGACTAAAGTACGGTTCGTAATCAAAAAAGGGGACTCAGTAACATTTACTCATGGAAGTACTCAAAGTGGTGGGACCATTAGTACAAGCACTTCTGAGTCAACCGATGCAGAAGCAATTGTGAACCAATTACAGCCCTGTCCAGAATATATAGTAGAAAGTACAGAAAGACCAACGACACCTGAAATTCAATCTGTGACAAGTCTGTGTAAAAACCCTGAATCCGCGAGTGATGAAGAAATTAAAGCTCTGCTAAATATTGAATTAGGACTTCATGATTCAACTGCAGATACCAAATTAGATCCACTACATAATGGCTGGGAATTTGAAAATATGAGCGAGCTCACGGGCTGCTTTATTGTAACTATTCCGCCAAAACCAAATCTTCAAAACATCGAAAGCCCAGAAAGGAAATCTATGGTTGAGTCACAAGCAATTAGTGATTTTATGGATATTTGCCGAAGCCAGCCATTTACTTCCTGTTAGTTTTTAGCTGCAATAACTTGGTTATTGCAGCCTATTTTTTAGGACCTTCATGAATATATTTGATTGCGACCGACACGTTATGGAGCCGGTTTCAATGTGGGAAAAATACGTAGACCCACAAATTTTTAAACAGTCACCTGTACATATTAAATTAGATGTTATTTCTAATGATGACTCTCAGTCAACACAACAGTCTCATATATATTTACCTCCAACATACTGCATCGGTGATACACCAATTCTAAAGCATTGGAACACAGATATTCAAATTGAAACGGCACTTAGACCCCAGAATAAACAAGCGCGGCAACTTGCAGCATCTGGACTTGGCCAATTATCAAGCATGAATAATGATGGTATTTCCAAGGCTCTTATATTCCCAACTTTCGCAGGGTATATTATAAACCATGAAAGTATATCTAACGAAGTTTCAACTGCCTATGCACAAGGGTACAATAAATGGATACTAGATTATTGTGCACCAGATCCACAACGCTTAGTTCCTGTCGCACTTGTGAGCAGACACTACCGTAGCAATTTTTATGAGCAATTAAGTTTAATCGCCAAGCAAGGGTTTACATGCATAACAATTCGACCTGAGCCAATTAATAATAAACATCTTGGTGATTCAATATATGAATCTTTTTGGGATGCATGTAATAAATTGAATTTAAAAGTACTTTTCCATGGTGGAACACATTTACATGGTTCTACTATAGGGTCTGATCGATTTACTTCCCGATTTGCATTGCATGCATGCTCTCATGCATTGGAAGCCCAGATGGCATTTGTTAGCTTGCTTGAAGGTGGAGTTTTTAACAAATACCCCGACGTAAAATTTGTTTTTCTTGAAGCTGGAGCTTCTTGGCTCCCATATTGGCTTTGGAGATTAGATAATATCTGCTACCCAGAATTTCCTAATTTAGTTAAAGATCATATTACTGTCAAGCCATCTGAATACTTTAAAAGACATTGCTATATTAGTATTGAACCAGGTGAACCTGGGTTAGATGATGTTGTTAATTTAATTGGTTCAGATAAATTACTTTTTGGTACTGACTTCCCTCATCCAGACCATCAAGACTTTAGCATCAGCTCGTTATTGAATATTAAGGGGTTAACTTCCTCTACAGTTAAAGATATTTTAGAAATCAATCCTGCTATGTTATTTTAAAGGGCTTTTATGATAAACAACTATGAAGACTTAGGATATTCGCTATTTAATGAACCAACAATTGAACACAGCTTACTCGATAATGCATTAAACCGCATTCCAGCAATAATGCGAGGAGAAAGCGATACTGGTTTAGAAAATTGGGGAATAATCGATGGTTCATCCAGTAAACTTTCAAGAGTTGCTCAACCGCATATGTGTAGTAGTGCATTTCGGACACTGCTGGTTGAAAGTAATATCGGCACTAAAATAGCGAGCATATTAGAATGTGAATCGGTATCTGTTTGGGGCAGTCAGCTATATTTAAAACCTCCAGGAAGTTCACCTTCCTTTAATGTTGGTTTGCATCGAGATTCCCAACATATGCCATTCTTTAAGAGTGGGATCGCAACACTATGGATCCCGCTGTCCGATGTTTCAGGCAAATGTGGCAGTATAAAATACATTCAACACTCTCATAACAAGCGGCTCTTCCCATGCCCAAAAGGAGGGCAAGAGCTTAATATTAATGCTGAGTCAAATCGATTAAAGTTATCTTCCAATGCACCTTATTTGGAACAAGAGATTACGCTACCTAAAGGTGGATTTTCTTTACATCATTGGGATTTAATTCATGGCAGTGGCCAAAATAAAACTCAAGAAATAAGAGCCGCTCTGTCTATTGGTATTTATACCGAAAACATTCAAGTTGATTTAAACCAATTAGATTATGGCTATAAATCAATTTTGGATAACCCGATTTATTGCCCAAACCTATTTAAGAAATAAAAATGACCAAAAACACATTGCATTGGCACCCAAAATTTACAGTGTTAAATTTTAAAAAAAATATACTTTCATTGTCAAGCACACAAGAAAACCTGCTATTAAGCATAGAGCACTTTCCGTTAATTCAATATATAGATGGCTCAAAAACCGAACTTGAAATTATAAATAAATCAACCCTTCCTGCTGACTCGGCAAAGTTCATTTACTTTTTAAAGTTTCTGATAGATAAGAATATAATATTAAGAAAAGAAAAAACAGATAAAAAGGAAAACTATAAAAACACACACTCAAATAGTGTACAGCTTAATGATGAGCAGATGAGAATTATATCTAAATTCAGAGATAACAACCGTGACTCAAAAATCATATTAACAAAAAATATCCACACCCTAGACTTAAATATAAAAAACAGCCATTACATTATAATAATTGAATTTAACTATGACACATTGATTATAAGCCCAAAATTAGATTTAGATTCAATTTATTTATATCTCGAGCGAAGAAAAGAGAATTTACCACTTTTAACCTACAATGAGCTATATGCTCCATCAAGTTCAATAATCCGAAATTCTAAAACAATAGCAAGTGATTTAGCTTTAAAAGACATTCTAACCGTAAACCCACAACTAAATTACGCTAACATCATTGAGATAAATAGAAGACATAAAGTACACTTTATTAAAGAAAATATTAATTTCCTTACCTCAACGCACAAAGTACAGCTTAAAAATCAGAAGGCACACTTCAATCAAGATGGCGGTTCAAGAAGTATTTCACCTTCTAGTACAGTAGAAAACCTGCAGCATTACGTCAATTGCATATTGGGGTATATTAACCAGCTTTCACAACTGACAAACAACAATAACTTTATAACAATTTTTAGTAGTTCATTCTTTAAAACACCAAAGAAGTCAATCGAAAATATGAGTATTGACGACTTTAATCAAGCATGCCTAGGCAAAGGCGTAACTGAAGAGCAATCTAAAGCCAGTGCCCTATGTGAAGCGATTGAACGCAAGAATGCGCAGTATTGTGGCAATGAACAATACATAACTAAACAAGCAAAAGACTTACCTCATCGATATACCAGTTTTGACGATATCAGCCCGTATAGCGACACGCAATATCAGCACTTCTCGAATAAGTCTCATAGTGACTCACGAAGAAAACAAGCGGCAGTACCGTATTCCCATAACGAAGCAATAAACTGGCAACTCGTTTGGTCGTTGACATGTGATGAAGCGGTCTATGTACCTTCTGTTTTATGCTTTGCCAATACGCCTTTTCACGATGATATATACGGCAAATGGAACTCCAATGGCTGCGCTGCCGGAAATAACCTTGAGGAAGCAATTCTACAAGCTCTGTTTGAGCTAATCGAACGTGATGCCACTGCAATTTGGTGGTACAACCGGCTTATAAAACCCAGTTTCGACCTCTCGCGTTTAAATCCAGATTACTTAGCCCCCCTTGATCAAACACTCCGTGAACATCATGACTATTGGGTATTAGACTTAACTATAGACACTGGGGTCGCTGTAATGGCTGCCATTGGAAAGCATAAAACAACCCAAGGTTGGATCTTCGGTTTTGGCTGTCATTTAAAACCAGAAATGGCGGCGCAACGTGCGCTCACGGAGCTGTGCCAATTAATTCCTATTAGAGACCAAAACGGTGCGCCGTTTGACTTCGATGCCATCTCTGATGACGATTTTTTGAATCCCCACGATGCTACTGCTCATGGAGCATATACGTTAACTCAGTCCGGCGATCTTAAAGACGATATCATTGCCATAACAGAGCAATTAAAGCTACTTGGGCTAGAAACATTAGTTTTGGATTACACTAGACAGCCTCTGCCTATACATACTGCTAAGGTATTTGTTCCGGGCTTATGTCATATCTGGCCACAGCTTGGTAACGCGCGCCTTTACCAAACTCCTGTTAAGTTAGGCTGGTTGGAGGAACCTCTCAATGAGCAAACCATCAATCAACAAGGGTTGTACATATAACCCTCTATTTTTTATATTGTAACTCTTATGGGCCGAGCGTTATCAGAGCAGTGTACATTCGCTGCTTTGATTTAACCATTGAACCACGTCTTAATATATTAACAGTTTTTGTACTATCACCCTGGCCTTTACATAATCTTACCTTTATTCAATGGCATCTAAGCGATTATCTCGTATACTAGGCGCAAAATTTCATACACCATGACATTCTTAAAAAGGATATTTCATGAAAAAACTTATACTTGCAAGCATTGTTGGCTTATTACTTACGTCTCACGCAAGCCACGCAGAGGTGGGAATTACCGCTTATGCTGGTCAAACGTATAGTCAAACTTTAACCACCTCTAAATTTCAGCAACATGAATTGTCTGACGACAGTCATTACGGTTTCAGTGTTGATTGGCATGAGGCCGATACCAAATATGGTTTGTTTTATAGTGAATATGAAGGTGAATTAGAAGGCAGCACGCAACATAAAGTGAAAATGAAATACTTGTTGTTTCAAAGTGCGGTATACCGCCCAATTTACAATAATCTAGACGCATATTTAGGTCTACAATTGGGAGTTAACCGCCTTGATACCAACTTTGCTGACGCTGACTCGTTCTTCGCATCCGGGTTGTTTGGTGGTTTAGAATATCAAGTGTTAGACAGCTTAAGCGTGGGAACTGAAGTACGTTGGTTAGCGACTATCGTAAAGAATAAATCTAAAGTCACCTGTGACTCAGATCCGGCAACAACCGACATGTGTAGCTGGCATTTTGATGGTGATACACTCAATCAATTCCAAGTGAGTGCCAATATCACATATCGCTTCTGATAAAAGCGAAAAAAGCCTAGGTCATACCTAGGCTTTGTGCGTCAAGTAGTACGGGAGGCTACTTATTGATGAAACTCTTTTTTCGACAATTTGCCATCTTTATCGCTGTCTAATAAATCAAATACTTTTAACAGTGACTCCGAATGTGCCGCTTCGCTTTTACTAATAAAGCCATCTTTATCACTATCCAGTGATGAGAAATTGCTCGCTATCGCACCATGAGATACACCTAATAAGATTGCGGTAAATAATGCTGTAAATATTTTCATTGAACTCTCCGTCTGTTGTCATAAATCAATGCGTAATCAAGTATCTAGTGTGCGAACTCGCTTTTAGATAACTTGCCATCTTTATTGGTATCTAAACTCATAAATTGAGACGTTAACGTATCCGATATGGCCGCCTCACTTTGGCTAATAAAGCCATCTTGGTTTAAATCAAAGTCACTGAAGTTGTCAGCTAGCGCGTTCATACTCATAACTGTTAACACGCCGACAACCATCACATTAAGCATTTTCATATCATCACCTATAATTTAAAATTTGAAAATTCACTGCTACTGAGTAGTTTATTTTTATCTAAATCGAGCGACGAAAACTGCGCACTTAATTGCATGTTTACCGAGGCTTCTTCTTGGCTTATTTGAGCATCGTCGTTTGAATCTAAATCAGCAAATGTCAGCCCAGATGCAAAGCTTAATGCACTGACGAACATCAATGTTGTTGCCGTAAAGGCGTGGACTAATTTCATGTTGTATCCTCTTTTATATTTGAGCATGTTGTTCTGTCGACTTAACCACCACGTTATTTTTTAACAAAGTGGCTGTATTCACTTTTTGATAATCGACCATTATTGTCGGTATCCAAATCTTTAAATTGCGCCATGACACTTGGATTCGCCTTTGACTCGCTCAAGCTAATAGCGCCGTCATTATTCGTATCTAATTGCGTGAATTCAGAGTTAGCAATGACACCTGTTGATATAGATACCGTCAGTATCAGTAGTGCTGTTTTCATCATCGTATTGCTCCAAAGTTAAGTATCTAACTGCACATTACAAACACAGTTCATTGAATTCACAGTCATTATTTCAACTTTGGTGCCATATGTTAAAAATCTATTTAAGTCAGTGAGTTATGAATTGGCACTGTGCTTAGTTCAGGAAGGATTAAGTGTGACTGTTGCTAAATAGCAACATACAAATGCGAAAAATTCGTGTTGTTTATAAAAATCAATAGGTTATGTAGTTGCTATTTGGCGACTGCGTGTCTCGGAACAGTATTTCATATGACGATTGATAGGTTAAAAAAGCAGGTTGCTCCGCCATTTATAAAGCTCAAAAAATCGCAGGAAAATTTTTTTTCTCGCTCTTTGGGGTTTCAGGCTAAATTGGCACTGGCTGTGGCACTCATTCCCATTATTGCACTGACAATTTGGTATGCAAACCATGTGTCTTCTGAACAACAAAGAATGCATCAGGCTTACGTTAATAATCATCAACTTATATTAGAGTTTTCCTCGTTAAAGGAAGACATTTCTGCATTAGAAAAAGCGCAAAAGAATAATCATTTACTCAATAGCCCTGCACTACAAAATAGTATCGAAAATAAGTGGAAAATGACCCATAAACGCATTATTTTACTTAAAAATGCGATTGTAGAAACAGTACTTGTTGCCAATTGGCAACAAGTACTTTCGCTGGTGCCCATTTATGATTCTCACCTTGTTAGTTATAAAGACTTACATTACCAACTCAGCACGACCGAAAAGCTCTTTCACCAAGCACTGGCAATACGTCTAGCCGCCAAGCGCGCCAATATTTCATATGCGAATCATTGGTTTGTAGCTTTATTGCTCATTTTACTCCCTGTATTTATTATGATCAGCCTCGCGCTCATTCATCGCGTTACTCAACAACTGTACAAAGTTGAGCACACACTCTCTCGCTTGGGTGATGGCAAGTATTCGGGTGAAATTGAGTTACATGGCAGCAATGAGTTAAGTAAACTTGGCCAGAAGCTCAGCTGGCTCAATGATGAACTACAACGTAGTCATGCCCAAAAAGACTCTTTCCTACGTCATGTCAGTCACGAGTTGAAAACCCCATTATCGTCGTTAAGCGAAGGGAATAGCCTGTTAAAAAGTGATGACATAGGGATTCTCAACCCGCAACAACAAAGAATCGTAACAATAATGGATACGTCGTTAACGCGGCTGAATATACTGATTGATGACTTACTTAATTACAGTGCGGCGAGTCACCCTTTACATCAACAAAAGAGAAAGGCCTTGAACTCGCTGGCGTTAGACTTACAAACCCAGTTTGGCACGCACTCACTGTCTCACACTAAACATATCGACTGGCAAATAAGTGATTCAACAGAGGGGCTTCCGTATATGCCTTGTAAACTCATTTTAATCCAGCTTATCAACAATGCGCTTCAATATGCCAAGCATAAAGTGCAAGTTAGCCTCTCGGTACAAAACCACATCGCGACATTCTCTATTGTGGATGATGGTATTGGCATTGAATCTTCAGAGCTTGCGCAACTCATGCAGCCATTTTTCAGAGGCCAACACAGTCATAGCCACTCTGGCAGTGGCCTTGGACTTGCCATTGTTGAAGAATCCGTCAAGCAACTCAAGGGCAACATTCAATTTAATAACGTAGAAAGTGGCACCCATATCTGCGTACAATTTCCAGTGGAAGGCAGTCTATAATGCGTATTATCATACTCTTCATCCTCACTTTTTTGTTAAGTGCCTGCCAATCAAGCCCTGTGCTAGCACCCACACAGCCCCTCGAGGTGTCTTCCCCTACTTATGCGCCGTTGGCAACACTGATGAGCACACAAAAAAATGCATGTTCTCACAACAATGAACTTCCCGCTCATTTTGAGCAATACCAACAAATTAATACGTTTTTCACTGATTGGTGTAACACACGCTCGACGACAACACAGCTGCGCCTGTTGAAACAGTTTACGCGTTCATATAACTGGCCAGATGAATACCGAGTTTATTTCGATTCACTTAAGTTCAATACACAACGGTTACGAAAGCAAAGGTTAGCAAATATTAAATTACGCAAAGCACTGGAGAAAGAAAAGCAGCAGTTATCTGTTACGCAAAATGCGCTCGCTGAATTAAAACGTCAACTTGCGCTCATTGAGCTTAGGCACCTCAATGCAACACAAACCGATAATAACGCGAATTCAATAGAGGAATAACAGCTTGAGTTTAGCCACCATCTTACTTGTTGACGACGACCACGCCCTTGCGGAGCTATTAGCTATGCGCTTGCTCGCTAATGGCTATCACACCCTATGTGCTCACCGAGGTACACAGGCGTTAAAAATTCTGCGCCAAGAAGTCATTGATATTGTGATCACCGATTTAAAAATGGCCCATATGGATGGATTTGAGTTATTTGAAAACATTAAAAAGCACCATATTGGCCTTCCGGTGATTATGGTGACCGCACATGGCTCAATTCCTGACGCGGTAGATGCCATACAGCAAGGTTTTTTGAGCTTTTTAAGCAAACCAATTGATAGCCAAGCTTTGTTGTCAACCATAGAAAATGCATTAGAGCACACCCAAACGCGCAGTGTCATCACTGATCAGCACCGTTATTTTGGCATTACCTATCAAAGTTCAGCAATGCAACAAGTGGTCAAGCATATTCAGGCACTCGCGCCAAGTAATGTAAATATTCTCATCCAAGGTGAAAGTGGTACAGGTAAAGAAGTTACAGCTAAAGCCATTCATCAAGCAAGTGAGCACGCCAATGGACCATTTGTCGCCATTAACTGTGCTGCGGTACCCGCTCACCTGTTAGAATCCGAGTTATTCGGCCACAAAAAAGGCGCGTTTACAGGTGCCATTAGCGATAAAACGGGGTTACTACAAAGCGCCGATGGCGGAACCATCTTATTAGATGAAATTGGTGATATGCCGTTAGACCTACAAGTAAAGGTTTTACGTGTATTACAAGAACGTACTGTTAGGCCTCTGGGGTCGCATATTGAACATAAAATCAACGTCCGTTTTTTATCTGCCAGTCACAAAGATTTACAGCAAGCTGTGGCTAACAAAGAGTTTCGTGAAGATCTCTATTACCGACTGAATGTGGTCTCCATTACGTTACCTGCATTACGCCAGCGGCCCGAAGACATTATCCTACTTGCTGAACAGTTTGTAGAGACACTCAGTGCACACGAAAAGCATCTAAGCCCACAAGCTATGACACATTTAATAAACTACCATTGGCCTGGTAATATTCGTCAACTTCACAATGTCTGTGAACACGCAGTGGTGCTCAGTAGCAATAAACTCATCACCGAGGATATCATGACAAACGCGCTACCTTTGCAATCAGAGCATCACTTTCAAGGGCTAAACAACGCAAAAAAACAATTTGAACAGGAGTATATACAAAAAGTGTTGTCCCTGTGTGCGGGGAATGTTGCTGAAGCTGCAAAGCTAGCGCAAAGAAACCGCTCAGACTTTTATAAACTAATGAAAAAGCACGAGATAAATTAAATTAATGTATAGATTAGCCTACGCCTTGGCAGCAATTATTTATTGTGTATTTTTGTACAAAACCAGCAAAATCTGCGATTGTATCTATAATTTAAAGGGTTACACATAATTACATAACAAATATAACCAATATTCAAACAATCTCGGGAGTATCAGATGAGAATGCGTCAAAAGCGCATAGTGAGTTTTCTATTAACGGTGATAGTGCCCATTTTAGCCATTTCATTGGTGAGTATTTCTCAAACAAAGCAGGAATCTTTGGAACAATTTTTAGACTTCTCCAGTAACGAAATTCGTCAAGTCGAAAATACGTTTGTGTTGTTCTTCGACCAAATGAAAAATAACGCGCGTTTTCTAGCTCAAAGTAAGCTGGTCAGTAATATTCCTGATGATATAAGCAGCTATACGGGGCCTGAAAGAATGATGGCTCCACTTGAAAATGGTGCGCAAGAAGCTGAAATATTTGAACTATTCACAGCATTTGGGGTAACCCACGAAGAGCTGTTATTTGTTTACTTAGGATCTGAACAAGGCGGCTTTATTCAGTACCCCGCTGAGCCTCTGGGCAACTACGACCCCAGAAAACGCCCCTGGTATCAAAATGCTAAAAAATCCCCTCGAGATGTTATTATTACTGAGCCTTATCAAGGTGTGACAGGCCAAGCCATGGTGTCTGTTGCCACTGGCATATACAAAAATGGCAGCTTCGCTGGCGTACAATCTTTAGACGTTACCTTATCAACACTTACTGACATAGTCAGCAACATTCGCTTAGGTGAAACGGGCTATTTAATTTTAATGGATGGCAATGGTGTGATTCTTGCGGATCCTAAAAATCCAGATAACAACTTTAAAAATATGAAAGAGTTGAATTCGCCGCTGTACCAAGCACTTGGAGCAGCACGTAACCAGCCGTTTCTATCTATTGAAACAGAGCAAAAAACAGTCACCGCAAAACGTTATCATTCAGATAAACTCAATTGGCGATTTGTTGCAATCATTGATGAGGAGGAGATACTTTCTTCGGCCTATAGCATGTCAATGCTCATCAGCATGATTGCACTGGTTATGCTGGTTATTTTTGGTATTATCGCCGTTATACTGGCAAACAAAATTGTTTACCCCATCGAGCGAGTATCTGAAGGCTTAAGAGACATTGCTCAAGGGGAAGGTAATTTATCAAAACGACTGCAAGTCATTGGTAACGATGAGATCAGTGAACTGGCCACGTGGTTTAATCAATTTTTAAATTCAATCAACAGCTTAGTGAAAGATATTCAGCAAAATGCGCATACCTTAAATAGTGCAGCCCATCATTTCGAAACCCAAATTACAGATATTCGCACGCAATGCCATAGTCAATCCGACACTGCAAACCAAGCAGCCACAAATACTGAATCCGTCAACAATATGGCACATATCGTCAGCCAAAATTGCCAAGACTCTTTGACTGAAATTGCGCAAACTGATGAGTGCGCACATAATGGTAATACGTTAATTGGTAACACCGTAACACAAGTTGCGCAGCTGAATGACTCATTAAGTGGTTCAGCGGCGGCCATGAGTCAACTCGAAAGTGAAAGTAACAATATCACGAATATTCTGGGTGTTATTCGGGCAATTGCTGAGCAAACCAATTTACTTGCCCTTAATGCAGCCATTGAAGCTGCTCGAGCAGGAGAACAAGGCAGAGGATTCGCCGTGGTTGCCGATGAAGTAAGAACCCTCGCGCAGCGTTCTCACGATGCGACCCAAGAGATAGAGCAGGTGCTAACCAAGCTCATTGATCAAACTCGCTCTGTATCAGAAAAAATGACACAAAGCGTGTCAGCATCGAATGATGCGATCACCTAATCTGAACAAGCACATCAAGCATTCGACGACATCGCCAGCAGTGTAACCAAGGTAAAAGAGCTCATTAGCACCATTGCCCATGAAGCAAGTCAACAGGGTATATCGGCCAATGAAACCCATAGCCAGATTCAAAAAGTGACCGAATCGGTGCAGCAAGTGAGTCACTCCACCGACAGCCTGTCAGACGGTGCGACAAAACTGGTGAGTTTAGCTGATGGACTAGACAAACTCGTAGGTAGATTCAACATAGATTAACCTGAGTTATGCGTTTCTTAGTAAGAAACGCATTTACATTGATTCAAGCTACCCGACAGCTATACTACTGATATTAATTGTTCTCAGTGCTAAGGCGCTTAATGTTTCGGTATATAATACAAACCTGTTTGCCAATAAAGCGGGCCATGTTCCTCTTTAAACTTCTTATACCGCTTTTTGCATTAGGCTTAGTGCCGTTGAGTTACGCGTGCGAGCAAAAAATACGCATCAGTGCAGCAAAAGATTGGCCCCCCTATTCTTATATAAATAACGGTGGCTTTTCAGGCTTAGATATCGACATTATTGAAATGATCCTATCAGATATCAATTTGTGTTGGGAATATGTCTCCTTCCCTTCTTCAAGTCGTGCGTTTCAAGAATTTAAAAAAACAACATTGACCTTATATTTGCAGCCAGTTATACCTCGCCGCGCAGGGGGTTTTCCGAATTTAGCGTCGCTTATCGAACAGAGTTCATGCAGCTGTTCTCACACCAAGACTTTATCCTCGCAGACACAATGGAGACAGATAAAACCAAAGTTATTCCTGAATTTTTAGAAAAATCAATAACGGCAATCAATAGAGGCAGTGTGTACGGTGCACCTTTTAGCAAATTTAGAGCGCAATGTCCTGACTGCGTTGTTGAAATGAACGCTTCAATCGCACGGTTTCGATTATTAAAATACAAGCGCATTAATTTTGTCATTGAAGATTTGCTCACGGGTGCTTACCTGATTAAAAATAGCAAAGAAATTGAAGGTCACGTGAAAGCGACAAGATTCAATGTGCGCAATGATCCGGTCCATTACATGCTCAGGCCTGGCATGTTTAGTGAATCCAAATTACAAGCATTTAATTTAGCCATTATAAAAAATAAACAAAATATAAAAAAGCTCACCGATAAATACTATCAAGCTTTAGATGTGGCAAAACCGGCTATTTAAGAAAACTTTCTCAGCAAAGCGAATGCAATACGAAATACCTAATCTTCACAATACATAGTATAGTAGGCTTTAAGCCCTAAAAAACAAGGATTGTTCATGCTCTCAAAGCATACTGAAATAACCCCATTTCAATCAAAATTGTTACTTTTAATTGCCTTGTTGCAAGGGCTTACATTACTCTTATTACACCAAGCAATTGACTTTAATTGGCCAATCGCACGCTCCCCTGCTGTCATGTTTGCCTGCTACACCTTCTCGATTTCTATGCCGACTCTTCTTATATATGGTGTTAATAACAGCACGCCCTCCAAACACTTTTGGTACGCGACTTTCTTTTCTCTCATGTGTAGTGGCTTAGGTGCATATGTAGGTAGTCAAGTCTCTGATATATCGGGTTCATCCCTCGGATCTCATAGTTTTAATTATGCTGTGATCATGACTCTCATCAGTTTCAAAGTACTGTTGTTTATAAAGTCCATTGTAAAGCATTCACAAGGCTGGCGTATTAACTATACAGCCGTAATAGACCACGCATCAAAACTGGCCATTACCTTGATTTTTGCAGGGTTGTTTACACTTATGGTTTGGTTGATTTTTGTTCTTTGGGCCGAATTATTTGCCGTTATTAATATTACGGTTTTTGAAACCATATTCTACGAGCCATGGTTTATCTATCTTATGATATCAATCAGTCACGCATTGGCTGTCATTAAAGTAAAAAACAACGTCACCGTGGTGAAAACAGTCAATAGGCTCATTCAAGCACTGTCATTATCATTGTTGCCTCTTTTAATTGCGCTAAGTAGCTTATTTTTAATGACACTAATGATTCAAGGTTTACAACCGCTTTGGGATAATGGTGGTAGTGCGTTAATTTTTATTTTACTCACACTCATTCTTCTAACGCTCAATACAGCGTTACAAAACGATAAAGACAAACTCAGTGCGCCCAACTCACTATATATTGCACTCACGCTCTGTGTTTTGATTTTACCTATCTATGTTGGGATAAGTGGATATGGGCTGTACAACCGAGTCACCCAGTATGGGTTATCTGTTGACCGACTATGGGGAATATTTATATGCCTATTTTTGATGGCTTATTATGCCTGTTATAGTACCGTGATAGTCAAATATAAAACACTTTGGTACCAACATCTTGGTAATATAAATACACGGATTGGGGTGTTATTGGTGATAGCATTGCTTGCAAGTCAATCTCCACTACTCGACTTTAAAAAAATCTCAGCATCGAGCCAAATGGCTTATATTAACTCTGGACGTATAGCCGTTGAAGATATTGATCTTAATTACTTTGCATTTTCGTTAGGTATGCCTGGTAAAGAGGCACTAATATCGCTAAAAAATACCTACGCTCAAAACGATACAGTACTGCAAAAAAGAATTGATCGAGTACTTTCGGGTGAAACTGAATACGCACGGCAACAAAGCCACAAAAATGTAAATATTATTGATAAACTAGACAGCAGTATTGGCTTACCCATGGTAAAACTCCCAAAACAGCTTTTAGTGGCTTTACAAAGCCACGTCCAAAATGCACATCGAAGTTTATTTGATAGTACCAAGCTTAATTTTATTGCTGTTGATTTATATGGAGACTCTCAAAAAGAATACCTATTAATCGCACACTTTGATCATCACTTTGAACTCATACTATTTTATAAACCACAACTTAACTGGGAAACCGTCAATATGCATTTTGCTATGGGCCAAAATCCATTTACTGAAGCACAGCTAATTGATGCGCTTCTCAAGCAAAAGTTTACCTCCCAGCCCCCCACTTTTAAAGAGATTGCAGTGGGTGAGCAAATACTTCGCGTAACGCAATAGACTGGCATAATAAGAAAAATTATGCTTAGAAATTAAATTTATAACATTACCAATGCAGGTTTAATCTGGTTAGTGCCTAAACACACCTACATATACTGAGTTAATAGTCACAAATCGCTTTATTGCATTTAAAGTCATAAAACTGTCATGGTATTGATCAATAATACCGCCATCAAATAATCAGAGCACGTTAACTATCATGAACCACCAGCCTGTACGGCTTAGTTTTGCAGCACGCACCTTAGACGAACATACCACTAATGTATGCGCAGAAGCGATGCAGTACGACACTCTTTTGCTTAATTATCAACCAGCTGGGGTAATGATTAATTGCATTTTACCTTATGATGCAAAAATTGGAGATAGTATTTCACTGTCTGCCACATCAGTAACAGGCAGAGGCGCTAGTTTTGCAGCTGATAGCCACCTGACCAAACAACACCTAGATAATGGTCACGTTGAGTTATGCCTTAAAGGGCGTGGTAATGATGGTGAATATGTGATCCAATTAAACTTGCTTGGGATCTATAACACCGTAAAAAACTCAGCCGAGTTTAGTGCACAAATACAAAATCAATTCAAAGTAAAACAACGTGCTTCAAAACCATTTTTAAGCACGCCATGGAGCAAAACAGCAAAAAGATATGCCGCCAGTGTGCTCACATCATTCCTCTCGATATTTTAATCTGGAAAACTGACTTTTCCCATCGTAACCATTGGTTTTCCTTGCGCAGCAGCTTGTACTTGGTCGCTTTCTCCTGAGAGTGCTTCATTGGCTAAGATGGCAAATAAAACCGCCTCTTTTGCATCTGGGTCTATTCCCAATTCAGTGCTACTCACCAATACAAAATTCTCGTTGAGTGCTTCTTTTATTTGTTTCACGAGCAAAGGGTTATGATACCCACCACCACTTGCATAAATCGTTACCGGTTCATCTTCAACCAAATTATTGATGTATTTTGCTATTACACGGGCACTAAAGGCATTTAAAGTCGCCATTACATCCATGTGTGATAAAGAGCAAGTACCACTACGTGTTTGAGCTTTTGCCAGCATTGCCAAATTAAACACTTCAGGCCCTGTGGTTTTTGGCCCCAGACGGTTAATAAAAGGTTCACTCATTAACTGCGCTAACAACCCGGGATGAATACGGCCTTGAAGTGCAAATTGTGCATTTTTATCATATTCCTGAGCACAATAGCGATGCATATATGCATCCATAATCGTATTGCCCGCACCAATATCAGAACAAACAACCTCATTAAATTTCGCGCCTTTCGGTAACCAGGTTAGGTTTGCTATACCACCCATATTTAACAATATGCGGTGCTCGCTATCACTACTGAAATAGTAATAGTCTCCATAATGTGCCAAAGGCGCCCCTTCTCCACCCGCCGCGATATGCTTTTGCCTGAAATCAGACAATGTTGTGATCCCGGTGGTTACTGCGATATGATCAGCATCTGCAATTTGTAAGGTACCATCGCCAAACTCACTATATTGATGTTGGTGGGCTGGACAATGATAAATCGTTTGACCATGGCTTGCGATAACGTCTATGTCTTTCGAATCAACTTGCCACTGCGTAAGCGCTTGAATGACTAACTGACCATGATAACGCCCTAACCAACCATTCAATAACGTTAAATACGCCAGATCTACATGAGGTTTAGCAAAAACCGTTCTTATTTTATCTTTCACTTCTTTTGGATAATCACAGGTCGTAAATTGTAAGACCTTTATTTTTGTTGCACGACCATGGCCTGATATTTTGCATAAAGCAATATCGAGTCCATCCAGTGAGGTGCCACTCATTAGGCCAATTATATACTTGCTTTGACGGGCTGCACTGTCTGCCAGTTTTGTTATATGTACATGCATTGGTATTTTACGACTCACTCTCTGAGGTATATAAACTCACTATTGGGTAATCAAATTTACCAAATTCCAACTTCACTGTTGTTTGCTCATTGCCGGAGAGCTTCACTTTTAAACCCTCCGATTGAGCATAGACACGCGTACCGTCAGCGATAATGGCCACAACCTGTTTGATATCAAAAATACGCTGACCTGATGCTTGGTTTTTTATCACAACTAACGCTGCGCGTTCTCCTGAATCTGTACTCATTGGGATCGCACGCACAATACTAAAATCACTTTGCTTAGGGTACACGCGTTCATTGTTTTCAAAAGCGCTTGCAGGCATTAATGTTTGAATAGTATCAAAGTTATATATGTCGCTTTGTGCAAACACTTGCGTGCTGCTAAGTAGTAAAATACCGAAAAAAGTATACATCTGTAATTTCATCACAACCATTAGCCCTTTATTTATCATCACCAGCATAATATTACTCAACACAATCTGAATAACACCTGATAAGCTAGTCTCTAACTAGCCCTAGTTGTTTAATTTTATCTGTTACCACTGCGTATCTATGACCTTCACAACAGGCAAACCCCGGCAACTGCTTGAGTTTATATTTGCTAAATAATGGCGTGGTTACGCCAGTTAAAAACCGTAGGACCGTATCTGCACTGGCACTTTCAGATGCATTATGTAGGTGCTTTTGTAAACCAAATACATTTGTTCGCAACTGTTCATCACTTGGCAAAACACGTTGTTGGCTTGCTACTAGCTGCGCCACTTTCCCCTTACATACGCTACAGTGTCCGCACATTTCTGGAGCGTCTGTATCATCAAAGTAATGTGCCAAATTAGCACTTAAACAACGGTCTAGTTCAAAAAAGCGGATCATCGCAGCAATACGCTTCAACTCACTTTGCTCTTTTGATTTAAAATACGTATAGAGTTGCTCAGCCAAATTGGCTTGCTCTAACCGTTCAATATTGACATCATACACCTGCATGACACGTTTACTTTCTAGTTCGACTAAGCCTTGTTCACTGAGATAATCAAGTGCTGAAACAACCCGCTCTCTATCAACTCCCTGAGATACTAACGAGGCTATATCAACCGTTCCCCACACTTTCTTAAATTGCGTTGCCGAAAACACCTGTTGTAAAAACTGCTGTCGCAGTTGATCAAACTTAGCCAGAATTTTTTGTTCTGTATATAACAATTTAACTCTAAAATCAGCGTAATACGCGTACTGTGAGGTGAGGACACCACGGATCTCTAATTGCACTAACAGCGTCTTCAAAGCCAACACCCGTATATTACTTGCCTTTGATAATGCCAGCTCTTGCATATCCCAGCGACCACTTTGATGCTCAGATTGAATGGTTTTTATAACCGTTTCAACACCTGAAAGTTCGGGAGTGTCGCCATACACAAAGTTTTCGACCGTTGCAATGCCATCCAAGTTTGCCAAAACAGCACACTGCGATGGTTGCCCATCTCGGCCCGCTCGGCCTATTTCTTGACTGTAATTTTCAATGGATTTCGGTAAATCAAAATGGATCACGAATCGAATATCCGATTTATCCACTCCCATACCAAATGCAATGGTTGCAACAACGACTTGAAGTTGATTTTGCATAAACGATTGCTGTACCTGCTGCCGTACATCGTCACCTAAACCTGCATGGTACGCTGCAGCTTTTATACCTGAAGCCTGCAATTGTTTAGCGACCTGCTCAGCTTGCTGTTGCAACGTAACATATACGATCCCCGCTCCAGTTTGAGCATTTACCGAATGTACCAGATGAGTGAGCTTTTCATCATTTGATAACGCAAGTACATTAATATCTAAGTTCGCGCGGTAAAAGCCGGTTTGAACAATATGCTGCGCTTCAATATGAAACTTTTCAGCCATATCCTTTTTTACTTTCTTTGTCGCCGTTGCAGTGAGTAACAGCACCAATGGAATGTTTAATGCTTTTCTATATTCAGGTAATTTTAAATAGTCAGGCCGAAAGTTGTGGCCCCACTCAGAAATACAATGCGCTTCATCAACAACCATCATCGAAACAGGAATTTGCTTAATAAACTCACGGAACCGCTCGTTTTTAAAGCGTTCAACAGACACCATTAATATCTTGATGTCGCCACTGCGAATTCCCTGCATAACGGCCTGACTCTGTGCTTTTGATTGCGTTGAATCTAAACTCGCAGCTGCAATGCCTTTTTTTTGCAAGAAATCTATTTGATCCTGCATTAACGCTAACAAAGGAGAAACAACCAAAGTCAAGTTAGGCAAATGCAAAGCTGTCAATTGATAACACAAGGATTTACCTGATCCTGTGGGAAATATCGCTAAAGACGACTGCCCAGCTAATAATTGTGTGATTGTTTGTGCTTGCCCCGTGCGAAAGGTGGCAAATCCAAAATGTTGCGATAAGCTTTGAAGCAGTTGCTGCTCATGCACCATAGAGATTGTCTCAGTATATTCAATAAAGTGACCTAAAAATATCATATTTTTATACTCTAATGTGCAGTATCTGATCATGTTGTAGAAGTTTTTATTACGTTCTCGGCTCATAGTCAGCTGGGTTTCACTTCACTTGAAAACCAACATAGAGGTTCTTGATGCCTAACCCTACCGCTTACAAAACTCTCATTTTCAACTTTGATGGAACATCCAGTGAACCAAGAGACACGCATCAATACAGTAGTGAGCATTTTAAAGAAGATACCGGGATCAGTAATGTCCTTAAATTGCATCTCATGCTGGGAGGCAAACTCCACTCTCATGCTCAAGCAGCCTTGCCACAACAGCAGTGCTTTTATTATTCAGGCATTGGGAATCAAGGCAGTGAGGTAAAAAAACTGCTCAATCAAATACTGGCACCTAATGACAACGAAGTCGGATCTATTCTTTCAACCGCAATGAATGACTTTAACCATCACTACCAAGATGGCGACAAAGTGCTATTGATTGGCTTTAGTCGTGGTGCGGCACTGGCTAGACGATTTGCAAAGTGCTTAGAGCGCTATATAAGTAGTGGCGTTTATTTATGTGTATTTGATACTATCGCGTCAATCGGTTTTTCCAAAATAACAAAGGCGACCTGCGGTGCTGAGCATGTTATTTTTGAAGATCACAGTGTCGCTAGTAATGTGGAACAAGCACTGCATTGTGTGAGCTTAGATGATAAGCGGCGCTCATTTGAGCCCACATTATTTAATTACGCGCCTCACGTCACAGAAATTTGGTTTGCGGGCTGCCATTCAGATGTTGGTGGTGGGTATTACCGCAGTGGCTTATCTGACATTACCCTACGTTATGCACTAAACTGGCTTATTACACTTAACATCCCTCTGACACTTTTGAATCAAGAACACATTAACTTTCAAGCACTCTTACCACACGATGGTACGCTACTCATTGATAAAGATGACCTTACACTAAGCCCTGATCCACTGGCTATAAGTCATCAACATGACTATTTTTGGATGCACAGTAGTTTTAAATCTGTTACTCGTTTATGTACTGTGCTCGAACAAAACCAAGTAAGTGAACGATTACCAACCATTCATCACAGCGTTGCAACACGGATCAATAAAATCAGTAGCTATCGACCTGAATCACTTAAATCGCTTCCTCACAATATTGAAAACAGCCACGCAGAGCATCTTATGTGTTCAGGGTTAAGCCCCCATATCACACTTGAAAATCAACATATCACCATATTAAAAGCAGGAGAAAGTATCACTATAAGGGCGTACGCCTCTGAATACTATAACCTAACCGGTATCATGCTTGAAAAAGGCGCCACATATAAATTCAATATAGAGAAAAACAGTATTTGGTATGATAAAGGGCAAGAAGTTGGCATTAAAGGTTGGCAACGCACAGGCCAAACAATTGGCGTAAAACAGCAACCTGTCGAATTGTTTACGCCGTTTAAGCGTGCAATGAACACGCCTTGGTTTGCGCTTATTGGCTGTATTAGCTGTCTTGATGATTATGCGTTTGTAATTACCGATGCGTGTGAAATGAGGATAAACCGTTCAGGTGAATTTACGCCATTTGCCAATGATATTGCACAAGACTACGGTCAAAACTTTGGTTATATCAGTATTTGCATTACACGGCTAGGGTAAATACCCCCGTCGAAAAACTGTCAGCGCCCTTAATATAGTGGGCGCTAAGGCGACTTGATCCATTTGGTATACTTATCTTCAATTGCCTGCAAGCTTACTTTTAACTCACTAATCGCGTTATTTACCTTCTTGACCTTTTCACTATCAAAATTTTTTCGGTTGAGCATAAAGTGAATGGCGTTATCATTAACAACATAGCTATGTAATTGAATATCTTTATAGCCTAATAACCGTTTAAAATACAAACCACTGATTTCATCTTCAATTAAGAAGTCCACTCTCCCTCGCTTAACTAATTCCATCCGTTGCGTCACGCTTGCAACCTCAAACAATCTTTGTTTATACCATTTTATGGTCAAGATTTGTGCTAACTCCTCACCATAATACGCACCAGGGTTTGCGGTAAAGGTGTATTCCGCAGAGAAAAGCTCGGTCAGACTATTAATGGGTTGATTTATGTGGCGGGTAAATAGGCGCATCCTTTCTCTACGATACCCTTTACTAAAGTGGGCTATTTTGGCTCTACTTTTGTTATAACTGGCAGAGGGTAACACGTCGATTTCACCTTTTTGTAACTCGACAATTCCTCGTGCAGAGGAAGGTAGTTTAACAAACTCTACACAAAACCCTGCGCGAAGAAACACTTGTTCTGTAATTTCAACATCTAAACCTGTGTACCTAACATCATCATACATTACATAAGGGGGCCACGAGGTACCAACTCCCACTTTAAAAGTATCAGTGCAAGCGCTTGTAACAAAGCTCAACCAACTAAAAATAAAAAGAAAAAAAGAAGAGAATTTCAGAATAATACGCCAAAGATAATAAAGTAGGTCACTACATTATGGAACATGATACCATAAAAACAAAGGCGCCAAAGGCGCCTTTAATCATTCAATATATAACATTTTTTTAGGGCTTGGCCCATCCTTGAGTCAACCAACTAAACACCATCGATATCAAGCCCATAACAACTTACTTATAACGCTTTCCATACTTGTGCTTTACCCGGTTCTTCACCAAGTGTCCACCACTTAGCTTGGTAATTTACACCACCATAAACAACCTTGTCTCCACCAACATACACTTTATCCGCTTGCCAAGTGTCACCACCGCCCACTTTATTTGTGACGGTCACACTAAACGTTTGCGATGCGTCAGCTTGACCATCAGACACAGTCAGCGTTACTTGATAACTTGTATCAACAGCAACTTCACCAGCAGTCAAAGACACGTTCGCACCGGTTCCTGATAAAGTTAAACCTGCAGGTACTGTCCAGTTGTACGTTAATGCATCATTGTCCGCATCAGAAGCCGACGCAGTAACAGAGACACTCGCCAACTCTTCTGCGGTCACATCTGCTATAGGAGAAAGTACCGGCGCAGTATTTGAGCCAGCCGCTTTCGCTGTTACCACGACACTACGAGTCACTTGACCTTTGCCATCAGATACAGTCACTGACAATGCGTATTGTGTATCCACTGTTACCGCTGGTACTGCAACCGTTACAGATGCTGAATTACCATTAGTTAACATCAGTGCTGCATCACCTGACCAACTATATGTCAGAGCATCACGGTCTGCATCCGTTGCACTAGCGGTCACAACAGCACTCGTACCTGATGCGATTGTCACTTGAGAATCAACCGTCACGACAGGCAATCTATTTGCTGGTACTCCTCCTGCTAAGCCATCGTGCATTGCATTAAGGATATCACCATTATCGGCGTCTATTTCCCAAGAGAATAAGCCTCCAAGGTTATGTGTATTCACATAAGCCCCTTTCGCTTTCACTGAACGTGGTGTATCAAAGGTCAATAATTTACCATTACTGCGATTCCATGCATATGCACCTTCGGCTTGATCGTCATAACCTACCTCAAAACCATTAATACCGGTGCCGTTTGGTCCAATTAAGTTAGCGGCAACACTCTTATAATCCATAATACCCGCCTCCCACACACCTTCAGAGGTTGAACCTTTGTACTTACCATTACCTGGTGCAGTCATTGGGTTACCAGGGATTGTTGCATTTTGTTCTTGCACACCTTCCCAACCACGACCATACATTGCTGCGCCAACAACGATTTTTTTCGAGTCCACACCTTGTTGTAACAATAACTGTACCGCGTGATCCATTGTATATGCTGGGCCTTTATGTGGCTCACCGTTATCGTCTAGACCTGTACCATTACACTCGTCAGTACTTAAATGTGAACCACAATACAGTGCCGTTTGATGACCTGTTACATTGTTCCAACCACCAAAAAAGTCATACGTCATGGCAAAAATATAATCCATGTACTGTGATGCAGCTTGATAATCTACGTCTTCAATCTTATCGTAACCAGAACCAATTGCTGATGTTAATTCGTATGTACGTCCCGTTTCAGCTTCTAAACCGTCAAGCATTACTCGTAGCTCTTGCATTAACGCAACATATGCAGGTCCATCTTTGACTGGGTCGCCTAAGTTAGCATTTGGACCACCACCACCTGGAAATTCCCAATCGATATCAACACCATCATAGAACTTCCATGTTTTCAGGAATTTCTTCATTGATGCAACAAAGGTATCTCGGTTGGCTTTTTCAGTAAAACCGTGGAATGGGTCTGATAACGTCCAACCACCTACCGATGGTAAAATTTTCAAATCTGGATAACGTTGTTTTAGCGCCATTAATTGCGAATAAGTACCACGAATTGGATCTTTTGAGTCTACTCCTGGTAGTGCTTTTTGTACTGCTGCCCAAGGATCGTGTATAACAACTTCATAGTCGGCTGTACCACCACATGCTTTTTCAAGTGCACGCCAGCTGTTACCATTTTCAATTTCTTTAAGCGACTCATTTGCACCACAAATTGGAATAAAGCCATACAATAAATGCGATAAATTTTGTGCTGGAATTTGTGTAACGTCGAAATTACGACCATAAATGCCCCACTCAACAAAGTAAGTACCCGTTACCATACCTGGCTTAGTACCATAATCTTTATTGTTAGGATCAACATTCATTGGCAGTGGCGCTAAGTGACCGCCATCAGTATCCGCGATTACAATGGGTTTACCTGCGCTTCGTGCACACGTAGTACCCTCACATAGTTCAAGATAAACTGTGTGACGCCCAGATTTTGTGTATGGAAAAGAGACCGTACCCGCTTTTGTTCCCGCAGTGAGTGCACCTTCATTGACTAACATATCATCAAAATAAACTTTGTAGCCATCACCACCGCTACCACTCCACGCATTCCATTTGAGACTAATCGTCACAACGTCTTTGGCGGTAACGATATCCTTATATGATCCATTCCCATCAAGATTAACTTCAACGAATGAATACTGCTGTGGTTTCCAATCTAGGCTTGGTGTAGATGGCGCTGCCATTACTGCACCTGAAGCCAACGCTAAGCCTACAAGAGCCGTTAGTTGCTTTAGTTTCATTACTTTCTCAACCTTCTTTACATGTTGTATCCAACCAATATGGTGGATGATTATTGTTGTACTGCTTATTGTTGTACTGCTTATTGTTGTACTGCTTATTGTTGTACTGCTAAATTTGTACTGTGAACTATGCGTCCATTATAGAAATTGGCGCTATAGCTTCTTCCATACTTGTGCTGAACCGGGTTCTTCGCCTAACGTCCACCACTTAGCTTCATAATTATTTCCATTATGACTGACCTTGTCTCCGCCAACATACGTGCCATCAACCCGCCATTTAGGAAATTGTGGTGCAGTTGTGTTTTTGACAGTGACAGGAACGGTTGCTGAAGTGCTCAGTTCACCATCTGATACCGTAACGAGTATTGAAAAATCGGTGTCTACATCTACCTGTGAAGCTGTAACATCAATCGTTGCGCCACTACCTGTGAACGTTAAAGGACTCGGCACCTGCCATTGATACGTCAGTGCCTGCTGCTCATCATCAAACGCATGAACATGAAGTTGCGCTGTGGCACTTTCATCTAGGATAAAAGGTTCCGGCTTATGAATTTTAGGTGCTGTATTCGGGGCTTGTACTTGTACTGTTAAGTTATAGGTATGTTCACTATGACTTACAAATACTTCATTCGACAATAAATTCTGAGCATCAAAGGTAATGTCACCACTCGCTTGGCGCACACCAACTTGCACTATATTGGCGTGGTCCAAATTAAGCATATCTGCCAATTTTTGCTGCCAATTCAATTCATTATCCGCGGTCACTTTTAGAGACTTACTAACAATTTCTTTACCTGTGCCGTCAAAAATACGTGTCCATACCGTATCTGTTACTTTTGCAGACTGACCTTGTTTTAAATAATAACCAGCGCTAGTCCAGTTAACTGGGCCGGTGTCTCGAACAATCGTTATATCACTACAGTTATAAAAACCCTCACCAACAACATCAATACGTTGCCAACGGGTATATAAAATTGCATCACCAACTCGATCTTGAGGAATGGCAACTTTCATTTCATAAAAGCGCTTGCCATCTGGGTCTTTAACAAAATCCACATTTCCAACTTCAGTCACCAACTCGAGATCCTGCCAACCCAAGGTATCAACTGACGGATCAAAAGTTGGCTTGCTGATGTAAAACTTCCAAAAGCTTGGGTTATGTGGCGTTGTCGCACGAAACCGAACTGCTAACTCATTTTGCGCATTCGGGGTAACCTCGGTCTTTTGCCAATGCGACGAAGGTAAATTCATCCCGCGTTTTTCATTCGACCCAGCTGCACACAATGTGCCATTAGGAATATTTTGCTCTACTGCAGCTTGATTATTATAATCGGGTGTATTGACTGCAAATTCATGTTCTTGAATGAACTGAACATACCCAGACTCTAAAAAAGCAGCGCGACACGCTAAGTTTGGAATACTGGAACCATCATCTGGCCACCAATAACCACCTTGCGCCTGACAGATCGCTTGACGTGCTTTAGGGATCTCCATAAAGCCATGTGCCATTACCGTTTGACTTACTATTGTTAAGGCAATGGCGCCAATACTAGAGCCCAGACGTGATATATTCTTATCTAATGTTTTCATAATCATTCCCTTTATTAGGGCAGCTTAGCTGCCCTGAAGTTGACGCTTATAAATTACAGACTTTGTCATAATCACTGCTTGTCTGTGGTGCTTTATTCGACCACCATTTCGCTTTGTATACCTTGTTCCCTTGAATAATCAAATCACCTGCCGCTGCATGCGTTGAACGTGGGAATGCTGGATAAACCGAAATATCTGCAATCGGCACTCCTTCACAACTGGTGATTGGACCGCCATCCCCATTACCTGGTTTCGCAGCTGGTAGTTTCGGATACTCAAATTTAAATGCGTAACGTTTACCGTCTTTCTCTGCGACAAAGTTAGCAGGGCCTGTAATGGGGTTGTAATACATCACTTGTGCATTAACCGTTTCACCTGGCGCAAGTGATTTAGGTACACTTCCCCACTCATTGACAAGGGTGATTGAGAAGCGATGATATTCATTCTCGAAACCACCAATGTTATTACCCGCGGCATTTGAACCATTTACGTCAACTGCCATAGTCAACTTCTCTTGTGCAGCCCAATTTGATTTAAATATCGCTGATGTCGATACCGGCACATCAAATGAAATTTTTGCCCCGCTTAAGTCAATGGCAGAGTTATTGGTAAAAGCAAATGTCGGTGCAATAGGGTAGTTGTCATCCCCCGTTGGGAAATCCTTCGCTACAAAAGAAACATCAACGGACTCAGTTGGCACAACGAATGTCGGGTCACCATTATGAACATCGTATGCAACACCACTTTGGTTGAACTTGTTATAAGCAAGCGATGTCATGCTTGAACCCATAAAGTACTCACCTTTAGCAGCATCGTAATCATAATCGCCGGCCAGTTCCCAGAACATGATCCCGCCCAAGCCATTATTAATTACATAATCAACTTTAGTGCCCATAGACTGTTCATCTTCAATTGAAATGAATACTTTTTTGTCTGCATTCCATAACCAAGGTGCTACAGCAACAGAATCATAGTGGCGAGTATAAGTCCCTGTTAATACATCAGTTGGATCTGTGTCTGGCGTGAGACCATATACCCCTAGGTAACTTGGTGTAACACCTTTTTCAAGGTTTTTAGCATGCCAAAGTGGATTTGACCCCGCTGGTACTTCATATCCGTTATCATTCTTATCATGCCAAAGGTTATCAATACCTACAGCACCATCACCACATTTATTCTTCTCACCAACCCCAGTACCCGGCGCACATGCACTTTGGTTTGCAAGTGCTGCTTGCCCCCAAAGGCCATTTGTTCCACCCTGTACATTTTGAAATCCACGCGTGTAATAAGGTATACCGATGTTAATACGTCCAGCAGAAATAGCGCCTCTAAAATAACGCACGGCCCAATCTGTATTTAAATATCCAATCCCTTCAAATTCTTTTGTTCCATACACATCCCACTGCTTTAATTCAGAATCTAACCCGGTATCGAACAGTGCCGCATTGTGTCCAACATGCGAATTCCATGCGCCATGTAGGTCATACGACATGATGTTGACGTAGTCTAAATACTTAGTCACTTGGAAAGTTTCCATACCACGTAGCAAATAACCGGATGAAGGTGACGCTATTGTCAGCATGTAGTGCTTACCATCCACTTCACCCGCTTTATCAAGTACCTCGCGTAATCGTTTCATCAGAACTTGGTATGACGCATTTAATCCTGCACGACGCGCATTAGAGATAGGGAAGTCATCAGGGTGACCTGAATCCTTCATTGATGACGGATATTCGTAGTCTATATCAACCCCATCAAAACCATACTTTTTAATAAAATCAACAGAGCTTTGTGCGAAAGCCTCTATGCCAGCGTGATTGACTGAACCATCTGCATTGGTTGTCATTGTGTAGAAACCACCGCTTTTAACACGTTTTCCATCCCCACCAAAGAACCCACCAGTTTCAGCCCAACCACCAACTGAGATAAGTGTTTTAACATCAGGGTGTTGCTTTTTATACTTGTTCAACAAGTTAAAATGTCCTTTGTAAGGCAAGCTTGGATCTAACTCTGCACCGGCGACACCAGGCCATTCCATATTGGTGGCTGGATTGCCAACTGCATTAGGATCACCGATTGACACTTTATTCGCTGCATCAACATGTGCAAAGGCATAGTTAATATGCGTGATTTTGTCCCAAGGAATGTCATTGACTAAATAACTAGGTTGACCGTTTGCGCCGTTACGCCAGCTTGTAAAATAGCCAATTACACGTCGAGGGTGATCTGCCCCCATTACTTCACGACCATTTTGGTCGTAAATAGTACAATATGGGGTGTTAACACCTGGAGTTTGATATAAACCTGCTGGCTGACAAGCATCTCGGTTATCGACTTGCCCTGGTTCTACAACCGTTAGGGTCTTACTTACTTGACCTGTGGCACCTTCATTATCAGTTACCGTTAACGTAAATGTAACCGAACCTAACTGAGAAGCCTGCCAAGTGTGCATCGTTGCTGAACCATTAGAAGCTGCAACTTCAACACCGTCGACTGCAAAGCTTAGCGCCGTTACTTGACCATCACTATCACTGCCAGAAAGGTTAAATTCAACGCTTGAACCTATCACCAATTCAGCCGGTAGGCTCACCAGTTCTAATGCCGCTACTGGCGCTTTATTCACCGGATCTACTACAGCTTTAACAATTACTTGGTTACTCAATTTCGTTGACACAGCACCTTTATCATCGGTCGCTTTCACCGAAATTGTATGCGTACCTTCTGTTGCCGCCCAAGCGCTGTCAAATACCTGACCTGCACCCTGTGTATCAGTTGCCACAAGTACATCATCAACATAAAACTCAACTTTGGCTACAGTGCCATCAGAATCTGTTGCGTTTACGCTAATGGCAACGCTGTCATTTACGTTAAATTCAGTACCTGACGCGGGCGTTAACCCCGATACTGTTGGAGGTGCGTTATTGACAACGCTGTCACAAACACCCAACTTAATCCACTCTTGCCACGGGTTAGAATGCGTAACAGGATCAACTTTATTCCACCACTGTGACTCATAAGCCGCATCCGCTTTTTGAACAACATCGCCTTTTACATACGCTGTATTTTCTTGCCAAACAGGTACGCCTGTACAGTCATATGGTAAATCTGATGCATAGCCTACGCTTGAAAATAAACCGAGGGATATAGCACTATATTTTAATGCCGACTTGAACATTTTTTGTGTTCTCATGATTTCTCCAACCTTTACATGTAACTTTTGTTTAACAAATTAACATTAAAAGTAACACATAGTTTCGGCTCGTCAATCGCCCCCTGAACACTTTTCAACCAGTACTGGCCATTAAAATAGTAATAATGTCGTATTTTCACTAAAACTAAATGAGTAATATTCAGCCTCAACAATTCAATTTTGATATGAATTTGACTCATCTTAACGTTTCCTAATATGAAGCCATTAAGTTATTAAAAACAGTACATTGCAGGGACGTATATTGAATTCATTACTAATCAATTGGCTTTCGGATAAATAAAACTAATGAATATAAAATACTCACAATAATAACCCAAAGATATAATATATATCTTTTGATTATAAAAAAACAAAGTGAATTTACCTAACTTTCATCAATTGACCCACTAAAGAGTAATACCACTGTAAACTTTAGAGTTGTAACTCAATGTTTTGTAAATAATTTATTCTCATTTTTAACAAAAACAAGTTCCAATCGAGTCTTCTATATACATTCAGGTACAAAAAAGTAGACTTCCGAGGTAGGAAATAGGCCATTTATATTTCAACAAACTTAGCTGGATAGAAATAAAGCGATACATTAAAGAGTTTGATACACAACTTCTGAGAAATAGTTATACTGAAAAGCGTGATTTAAAAATGAAACCTGTGAACACCACAATGTGAATGGCATTACGCCAATACGTCTTGTGGATCTTCTGCGATAGGAAAGTGGCACAAAACACGAGTGCCTTCATTAAGTTTACTCTGTACTTGGATCTCACCTCGATGTTCTTTTACGATGCCATATACTATCGCCATTCCCATCCCTGTACCTTCACCGACTGGTTTGGTGGTAAAAAAGGGTTCAAAAATACGGTTTACCGTATTTTCATCCATACCACAGCCGTTGTCAGAAACCTCCACATAAATATTTTCGGTGTCAGATGAAACCTCCACGTTAATTTGTGCATATTGCCCCTCAACAAGATCACATGCGTACTTAGCGTTCAACAGCAAATTGACAAATATTTGATTCGTTGCCGCCAAGTTAAAATAGCTAAGGGGTAAAGGATCTGTATTGCATGTCACTTTACAGTTCTTCAGTTGATTCGTTAATAACTTCAGTGCACCATCTAAAGATTCGGTGAGATCAGCCATCGCCATGAGGTTATTCTTTGGCCTAGCGAAACTTAATAAATTGTTCACTATGGCGCTTATCCGCTGTAATCCTTCATGTGTGTCATCTAACAGTTCATCTAAGTCTTCTAATACAAAGTTAAAGCTTTGCTCTTGATCCAATTGAATCAATACTTCCTTTACCTGCTGCTCAGAAACTGTTTGAGCCATAACTTGTTGCGCCAGTTTAATTAACGACACCAAAGTGGGTGTTAAGTATCGAATACTCTCTAAGTTACTGGTTGCATACGCCAAAGGGTTATTTATCTCATGAGCTACACCGGCAGACAAAGTCCCTAGTGTTGCCATTTTCTCAGTTTGCATAAGGATGGCTTGTTGATTCTGTAATTGATCTATTTTTTCTTCAAGCGCTTGATTAGTGTTAAACAACGCACGTGTTTTATCTTCCAATAAGCTTTCTAATTCATCACGGGCCGCCTTTTCCCTTAAATATGCTTTTTTATAATTATGCGTATCATCACTCATATATTTGTACTCTCATACCTAACTTCAATCACGCATGCATCAGCTCCTTGATGCATACACTCTACGTGATCTAATGTAACATCAATACTGTAGTGCGCAGCCGCACCATAAATAAGGCCCTCGGCACATAAGCATAATTTTCGTTTTGAATAATATTGCATCAAGATAAAACCTTCACGCACCAATTCGCATTCTATTTTTGGTAAATTTGGCTCTTGATATAGTTTTGCCACTTCAACATGAATCACTGAGTCAATCCCCATGATCAAAGAACTGAAGCCATCAAATGTATCTACAATTGTAGGATGCTTTTGTAACAAATAACCAAATAAATACTCGCCAAACGCTTTTAATACATCCTGTAATGGCAATGACAAAGCCACAGCCACATCTTGCGCTAGCCCGACAAGCTCTTCATCCGGGTAACTTTTTGCAGAAATATACACCCTGTCATCAGGCGCATTTTTTTCGAGTAAACTTTCCCACGCAGCCATGCCACACTTTTCTATCACTAACGACTCTAACCCTCTAAAAATAACGCCTTTCACAAAGCCTCCTTATGAGTTTTTTGCCACTCAAAAAACCAGTTCTGAGTCGTTTGTAATAACCCAAGTCCATCCAGTAAATCATATTCAGTTTTATTTAAATCAAATGCCTGCTTACTATATACTTGCTCAACCACTCTATGTATTAAAGTTAATGATACCTCTTGCTCTGCAGGGAGTTCATCAATTAGTTGCGCCCTCACTATGGCTTCTTCAAATCCCCATAATGCTAACAGATAAGCGGCTAATGTGTATTTAGACACTCTGCTTTTATCTTTTGAATACTGAACTACGCAAAAATAGGTCAATTCACCGACACCACTTAAAAGCGCCACAGCAAATGACAATAGCTGTGTTTGTGTATCTTGGTGCAACATTTTTGCAAGTAATTGTGCCATATTCGCTTTTTGAAAAGCCTTGTTAACCAACTGATTTAATGCTTCTTGCCCAGTACTATTCAATAATTGCTGTGATAACTCACAACATACAACTATTGCTTTCAACCCATTTAAACCAATGCGAATAATGGCTTGCCTAAAGTCGGTGGTATGATTATTAAAGCCTATAAAAGCCGAGTTAGCGACTTGTAGCACTTTACCAGACATAATAGGGTCATGACTGATGTGTTTAGCTAACACATCAAAATTAGGCTCGTTATTTTGCAGCTCTTTCAACATACTATGAGCCACCGTACTCAAATATGGTAAATCAGACAATTGCCCTAGTATTGCCCGTGTCGAGGATGTAATAGGGAGTCCCTGTAATATTACGGCACTGTCTAACACCTCCGTTAAGTGAGCTTGTGTGAACGGTTTAACCAAATGAAAATGTATCGTATTGTTTATTTGCCATTTGTAATTGTCATTCAAATCACCACTCAGTAAACACCTAATGGCGGCTGGACAAACTTCTTTTGCACGCTCTAATACCTGCGCTCCACACAGAATAGGCATCATTGAATCACAGAATATGACATCTGGTGTGCCATTACTTTCGATACAATTAATAAACTCTTCTGGAAACTGCAAGCAACTGACAGTTGCCTCCTTATATAGGCGTCGTAGCGTCCGAGACAACGCCCTTAACAGAAGTTCATCATCATCAATGAGCAGTATATTCAGCGAATTATCAGCCATTCATTTCATCCACAGCGATAAAGTATTTGTTTATACCTACAGCTTAGTCTAAATTTATCAACATACATACTCATCTAATGCGCTGTTTTTAAATGGAAGATTTTGAAAAAAGAACTAAGTTCCCTGTACAAATAATGTGCCTTGACGATGAGCCTAGTGTTTTGCGTGCACTCGTTCGCCTACTTCGCCATCACAAATTACAAGCCGTGCCTTTTACCGAAGGCGCTGAGGCACTGGCTGCCCTCGAAAAACAAGATTTCGCACTGATCATTAGCGATATGCGTATGCCAAATATGAATGGGGCTGAGTTTTTAGAAAAAGCAAAAGTCATCGCCCCCGATACCCAGCGTATTCTATTAACTGGGTACTCAGATCTCATATCAACAGTCAACGCCGTTAATCAGGGAGAAATACATGCTTACGTGAAAAAGCCCTGGCAAAACCAAAGGTTGATCTATCTTATCGAACAAGCGATTGAGAAATACAGACTCAAAAAACACAACCTAACGTTACAAAAACAAATTGTTGAACAAAACAGTAAGCTTAAAGAGTTAAATGACTCTCTTGAGCTGTTGGTAGATAAAAGAACAAAACAAATTCGGCAGGTGTTAAAACAACTCGAAGTAGCCAATGAACATGAACGAACCGACCATAAAGCCACCGTTGAGCTCTTGTACAATTTCATCAACGCAAATCCAAATTTAGATGCACAACTTGCCAAAAACATTGCCACAACATGCTTACATATCGCTCAATTTCTCAAATTAAGTGATAAATTAATAGAAATGGCCAATATGGCGGGTTACCTAGCACAGGTTGGGCTACTCGCAATGGATCCTGCTTTATATAAGGTGCCCCCGACCGAGCTCAATGAAAAACAGAGAAAGTTGTTTTATACTCACCCGGCCACAGCACAGCTCATGCTAATGCCAGCCCAACATTTAAGTGAGGTTGCGGAAGCAATATACCACCAGTTTGAAAAATACAATGGTAACGGTATCCCCAAAGGTCTTAAAGGCAGCGACATTCCAATATGTGCTCATATTTTATCCGTTGCTCGTGATTATTGGCAAAATATCAGTCTCAGTCAAAAGCCACAGGAACAACGATATACCGACGCACTAGAGTTAATCAAAATGTATAGTGGTAATTTTTATCATCCAAAAGTGGTTTCGGCACTAGAAGCCACACTAAAAGATAAAAAGAATACCCAATCTGACACCGTCAAATCTATGGATATTCTTACCTCAAAACAATTAAAACCAGGTATGATCCTCGGACTTGCCATTCATAGCCACAAGGGCATCATGTTGTTACCTAAAGGCCATCAATTTACTGAAAAATCAATAAATAAACTACAGCAACTGGAAACGCAAAAGCCCACACCTTTTAGAATCATGATAAAAGATGATTAACGTTTAAAGCGTACAACAAGCTCATACATATCGTTTGCGACTACCGTTAAATTTTTACTCACGGCTTTCACATGTTCTGCGCTGTCTAAGCTTACATTCGCGAGTGACGCAATGTTGACAACCTGTTGGTTTATGTCATCTGATACCGCGGCTTGCTCTTCAACTGACGTTGCTATTTGCATAGACATATCATTTATTTTCTCAATGGCACCATTGATCCTTTCCAGCATTAGCGTACTTTCTTCTAATTGCTCGATACCAAATTGGGACTCCTTCTGACCTCGCTCCGCAATATCTACGGAATTTTGAGTACTATCAGTTAACTGCTGAATTATTGTATGAATTTCCTGAGTAGACTGCTGTGTGCGTTGAGCTAAATGTCTCACTTCATCTGCCACTACTGCAAATCCGCGACCTTGCTCACCAGCACGCGCTGCTTCTATCGCAGCATTTAATGCCAGAAGATTAGTCTGCTCTGCGATTTGGTCAATGATTTGCGCAACATCTGCAATACGTGCAGTTTGCTTTGACACACCCAGCACAGAATCACGAATCAAACAGACGGTATTTCCCAACTCAATAATTGCTTGCTTGGTAGCCACACTCAGCTTTGCACTATCATTGGCCAATAATAAAGAGCGTTGCGCTTCATGGGCCGTAGATTGAACATGGCTAGAAACGTCATTAATAGTCGTACTCATCTCATTCATTGCTGTAGCAACTTGTTCAGTTTCCAACTGCTGCTGCTGCAATTTCTCATATGACTCAGTGGCACCGTACAATGCACTATTTGCTCCATTTGATACATCCTTTGCCGAATACTCTATCCGCGTAATGACTGTATTCAAGTGTGCTTTTTCGCTCAACAAACGGACCTGGATCTTTGCCATTTGACCTTCCCAGGTAGAATATATTCGTGTAGCGACGTCATCACAGAAACTATGTGCAAGCGTTTGCTCCAATCTAGATAGCTGCTCATTATCACGCCATAAATTATAAGAACTCAACCCTAGCGCATTAACAATAAGCCATGTAAAAGCCACTGTTTCAGATAAAAAGAACCAGATCAGTACTGCTGATATGACCATAAATAGGGGCCAAATAGCCCTTAGTTTAGGCAGCTTTAATGACGTATTACTTCCATTATTAATTGTGCGATATAACTGCTCAGCACGCTGGATCATCGCTCTATCTGGCAAGGTCCTGACCGACTCATAGCCAACAACTTGACCATTTTCGGTTACCGGAGTTACATAAGCATCAACCCAATAAAAATCCCCGTTTTTGCACCTGTTTTTAACCACTCCCATCCAGGGCTTGCCTGATTTCAACTGCTGCCACATCGTTTGAAATGCAAGTTCAGGCATATCTGGGTGTCTCACTAAATTATGGGGCTGCCCAACTAATTCCTGCCGAGTAAAACCACTGACAGAAACAAACTCATCGTTACAGTCAACGATATTCCCTTGTAAGTCTGTAACGGAAATAAGCTTAGTATTGTTTGCAAATGTTTTCTCATTATTTGTGACAGGTTGATTCAGACGCATAAATCCCCTTTAGGCTAAAATTGCAACAGTGCACTTGATGCTTAGCTGATCCCTCCTCACATTGGGAAAGTGATCATTATCAAATACAAAAAGTGTCGAGAAATTACGTGTATCAAGGCAGGCTTGCAAGCGAGAAAAGCTGAATTGTTTTGAAAATAAGACAAAAGAATGAATAATATATTATCGCTTTTTATTTTGTATTAGAATAGATCGAGTTTTCAGTTACGTACGTATCAAATATCTTGTAAAATTATAACCAGATAAGTTTCTAACTTAAGTACCTATCTATTACACTCTCAAATCTGCATTAATAATATGCTCAAGGAGCTCTATGTGTCCCGTTTTTCAGCCGTTACTGACAATCCACACGATCAAAGATTTAATCAAAAAACTGGGATCTTAGTTACGAATTTGGGTAGCCCTGATGCCCCTACAGCGAAAGCTTTACGGGTCTATTTAGCTGAGTTTTTATCAGACCCCCGTATTGTAGAAATACCTCGCCTAATCTGGCTGATGATTCTGCATGGTATTATTTTGCGTGTTCGCCCGAAAAAATCAGCAAAAGCTTATGAGTCTATTTGGACGGAAAATGGTTCCCCCCTTATTCATATTACAGACCAACAAACTGAAAAATTGTCACTTTTGATAAAACAACAGGGCTACGAAAACACTGAAGTAGTGATGGCGATGCGTTATGGCAACCCTTCCATAGAGTCAGGCCTTGAACTATTGCGAGATAAGGGGTTAACACGGATCATTGTTTTACCGCTATACCCGCAATACTCGAGTCCCACGACTGGATCAACGTTTGACGCCGTGGCCACGGTATTAAAAAAGTGGCGCTGGGTACCAGAATTACATTTTATTAATGGGTATCATAAAACACCAAAATATATTTCCGCATTGGCCGCATCGATAGCGGAAGATCTCGAAAAACACGGTACGCCGCAAAAGCTCGTATTTTCTTATCATGGAATGCCTAAGCAATTTCTTAACAATGGCGACCCATATCATTGCCTATGTCACCAAACGACCAGTCTGGTTGTAAAAGCGTTAGGGCTAGATAAAGATCTCGTTATGACCACCTTTCAAAGTCGTTTTGGTAAAGCTGAGTGGTTAAAGCCTTATACTGATGAGACCCTCACCAACTTCCCTGCGCAAGGCATACACGATATTGCCATTGTCAGCCCTGCATTTAGTGCTGATTGTTTGGAAACATTGGAAGAATTAGAAGAAGAAAACCGAGAGATTTTTGAGCATGCTGGTGGGAAAAGCTATCGATACATTGCCGCTTTAAACGACCGAGATGATCATATCGATGCACTCTTTGATGTGATAAAGCCGATGCTTTAAATGTTTTTGCGCGTCAATCGTTGACGCGCAAAAACGCCCTAAGACCGATTAAAATATACTGACTTTTTCTGCGTAAATAGCCGTGTCTGCGGGTGCTTCTAACATCTCTAAACACTCATTCAATGGTTTTGCAGGACTATAGTAAAAGCCTTGAATATTATGGCACCCAAACTGCTGTAACATTTTAAGCTGTACCGCTTGCTCCACACCTTCTGCAATCACGCGGATATCTAACTGCGTGCTCAATTCGATTAGGCATTTAATCATTGCTTGTTTTGAAGTATCTGCAACTAAGCTATCAACGAAAGACTTATCAATTTTGACATAATCAACTTGGTTTTCGATTAAGTTACTTAACGAAGAATAGCCCGTACAAAAATCATCTAACGCAACTTTTACCCCCTTTGCTCTGAGTTCACTCAGTACATGCCAAGTATATTTATTCGTTGCCATAGATTCTGTTACTTCAATTGTAATGGCATGATAGGGTAACTTAGCTTTTTCTATCGCCTCACTAATTAACGCCACTTGATTATTCGTGCTTTTAAATTCATTCACTGAGCGGTTAATTGAAATTGATACATCTGTAAAACCCGCATGATGCATTAAAGATAAATCATGACAACTTTGTTCCAAAACAAATTGGCCAATGTTATGGATCATACCAAACTCTTCCGCAATCGGAATAAAACGCCCAGGAGAGACAATCCCATACTCATCATCAAACCAACGAATAAGTGCTTCAAATTTTCGGATGTTTCCCGTTCTCGCATCAACAATAGGCTGATAATGCACAGTCAACAATTTATGCTTCAACGCATCTTTAAGTTTATCTCTTAACTTAATTTTATTTAGGTAGGCATTTTGAATAGCCGCATTATGCAGCGCAATACTTCCTACTCGGTGTTTTTTGGCACTACCTAATGCATGAGCTGCGTTTCGAAGTAAATTTGCCGCCGTAATTTGCTTATCGTTAGGTAATATTGCTACGCCGGTACTTGCTGTAATTTCTATAGTTAAATCATTAAATACATAGGGCAAACTCAATTTTTTACTCAGCTTTTCGGCTATCAGCATGGTGCTGTCATCGTCACCGCTGTCTAATAAAATCGCAAATTCATCTCCACCATATCGACTGATTGTGTCTTGACTACGCAGCGCATTCTTCAACCTTTTAGCGACAGAAAGCAACACTTTATCGCCTGTTTCAGGACCAAACACGTCATTAACCTCTTTGAAACGATCTAATCCTATAAACAATAAAGCACAGCTTGTTTGTTGTGCCCGAGAGTCCGAAATCTTAGCTTCGAGCGTCCCCATAAAACTGCGTCTATTTTGCAAACCCGTCAAAGGTTCATGATTGGCATAAAAAGTAAGCTGAGCTTCGTTACGTTTCCATTGTGTGATGTCTCTAAAAATTGCAACATAGTTGCATACAAACCCTTCTTCATCTTTCACAACACTTAACGTGAGCTCTTCGGGAAAAATTTGACCGTTTTTCCTACGGTTATAGATCTCCCCTTTCCACATACCTTCCTTACTCAGTTGGTTCCACATCAATTGATAAAACCGCTTATCTTGTTGTCCTGATGATAAAACAACCGGATCTCTCCCTAACAACTCATGTCCGGTATAACCCGTTAAGCGTTCAAATGCTCGATTCACCATAATGATTTTGTTGTTTTTATCAGTGATCATAATGGCTTCCGTCGCATGCTCAAATACCACATTTGTTAACTCAAGCTGACGGTTTAATGCTGAAATATACGACACATCTTGTACCGTTGCGCTAAATACGCGTTCTTGGCTGTCTTCATCCCATTCAACACGGCCAATAATTCTCAATAACCCTTTCAATTCTGAACGCTTTTTGTGGGACACATTGATATCAAACGTATCTAATTTATTATCACCAATTTTAACCAACAAATGACGTAACTTTTGCTCATCGAGTATTTCCAAGTGAGATAAAAAGACATTCAAGGTGATGTCTGGGTTATGGTGCTTAAGCAAACGCGTCATCTCTGCGCTAAACCAATGTTTGTTTTGATGAATACGCCATGTCCAAGAACTCAACTTAGCAATTCGCTCGCCTTTCGCTAATTGCTTCAAGAGTAAGTCTCGTGAAGATAATGCCAAGTTGTGATTAAGTTCCGCCCCGACGATATGGCTAAGCTCTTTAAACCATGCTTGCTCAGCATGACTAACTTGCGTCGGCGAATTAAACATACACACCATTATGCCTATAGGAGTATGATCTAAAGCACGCAACGTAATGCCCAAATAACTATCAATATTCAGTACCTTTAGTATGTCATCATGACGATAAAGGCTTTGTAAATTACAGTTAATCGCACAAATAGAGTCACTACCTTTAGCGTCTTTACACGGCGTGCCTTCTAAGTCGTAAACAATATTTTCTGCTTGGCATCCATCAATGGTATAAAACACCGTTTTAACCTGTGTATCACTGCTCACAAACTTGCCAATGAAACAATGTGCGGCCCCAAACCGTTGATAAAGCATACTCAAAGCAAGTTCATATCTTGCTTCGCTGCTCGCTAAATTATAAAACTGACTAAAAGACACATTCACCATTTCATCACAACTTTATTGTTTTTAAGCAAATACAAAAAATTATTGGCATAGTAATTCAATAAACTACCTCTAACATCAATGTAGATCAATAAAATATGCAATGGATTGACCTAACAGACACAAAAAAGCCACATAAGGACACATGGTCCATATGTGGCTTTTTACTGTTTACTTTTAAGGTTCGATCATTGGCTGTACATCTAACCCATAGCCAAAATAAACCGCAAGTACCAATACCACAGAAGCGGCAACCATCAGCTTAAGCAATAATGGCAAACAGAATCTGAACCAATGTGCATATGGCACACCAGCCATACCGATGATCCCCATTAATACTGCATTAGTCGGAATAATCATATTTGAGAAACCATCACCAAACTGATAGGCCAAAACAGCAACTTGGCGTGGAACTCCCACTAAATCACCCAATGGAACCATCAGTGGCATAGTCACATACGCCTGACCTGAGCCTGATGGTATGAAAGTATTCAATATTGTTTGAATAACCAGCATACCCACTGCGGAAATTTCTGCGCTTACATAGGACAGCGGTAGTGACATACTATGCACTAATGTATGAAGGATTTGCCCATCTTCTAAAATAAGCGCAATACCTCGAGCCACGCCGATTAAAATGGCGGTAGTAACTAAATCTGATACCCCTTCAATAAAGCGTTCTGCAGTTTCATCTGCTGATAGCTTGCCTAATATTGCTATCACCGCCCCCCAAGCAATAAAGACACCACCGAGCTCATACAAATACCAACCTTTGGTAGCAATACCCCACACTGCAACTGTCAGAGTAATTAAAAAGCTCCCTAAAATGACTTGGTGCCGAGTCTCTAATTTAGGGTAACTTGGTTGTACTTGCCCAGCTAATGGACATGCAACCCCTATCATCATTGAATTACTTGGGTCCTGCTTCACTTTTTGCGCATATTGCCACACATGATGAAAACCAATTAATACAAAAGGAATAAAAATAGCGAGCCTAAGCCAAATCCCCGAGTAGACTGGGATCTCTGCAATCTGTTGCGCAATAAGTACAGTAAACGGATTAAATGCGGAAACGCCATAGCCAATACCATACCCAGCAACAATCATACCTACAGCCGTCATGGCATCTAATCTCATTGCTTTACACAGGGCAACCAGTATCAGCACAAAAGGAATATATTCTCCCGCGGTTCCGATGCTACTTGAGGCCATCGCAAAACAAAACACCACCATAAAAATCAGCTTTTGGGGGCGTGAACCATACTTTTCTAAGAGTCGACCGATCAGTGCATCTACCGTACCAGTCGCTCTAGCAATAGCTAAAACGCCACCCACTATCAAAACGAAAAAAATAACATCTTGCGCAGCAGCAAATGCTCGAGGAATTGCAGTCAACAAATCCCATGGCGTTAAGTAGGTTTTATTCTCAATTACCTGATAAGTCCCAGCGACAACCATTTGTCGTCCAGATTCTGACAAACTCGTTTCAAAGAAACCTTGCGGCACTATCCACGTAGCCATTAAAGCAATCACCATCATACCTAACAACAGGATCAAGGTATGAGGGACTTTGAGCGTTCGACCCATATGTACTCCTAAATTTTTGACACCGCACTATGCGACCCCTTAATAGCAACATAATACCCACTTTAAAAACTGTTTTCACTTACTCTCGTTAAACATACGTATATTTGCGCCACACAGAGTCTATATTGTTAAACTCTACTCAATGTTCTTCGCAGTTTTTAACAGTTTCTTACTGGTGTAGATGCAGGATAAGCACAATAATGACATCATAAATTCAAGGGGAATAAACAATGAAAAACCTATTAGTAGCTGTTGGCCTAACATCTTTATTATCAGCGTGTGCACATCATGATGACGTTCGTCCTAGTTCTGATAATCAGCACTACGTCATTATTAAATCATCTGAGCGAGGTCAAGGTGTAAAAGAAGCGCTTGACCAAGCAACGCATTTTTGTAAACAAGATAAACAATCGATGTTTGTCGTCAATGAATCAGTAACATATCAAGGTGAGAAAACAGAGCATGAGTTTTTGAGTGATAAATCTACGGCTGAAATAATCACCAATGCTGGAACTTGGTTATGGGTATTAGGGGATGGTTATGTTGATGATGCTGGTGCCATTGCGTCTATTGCCGGTGCCAGTGCAGAGCATTCATTAGGAAAGCCCTACCTCATCAACCTCAGTTTTCGTTGTGGGAACTAACTCCTTTCTCTAGACGCCCAATATTAACTCGCTTTGGGCGTTCTGCTAAAACCGTCAATATCATCAACTTCAGTTTTATTTCTGCCAGTGTGTTTTGCTTTATACAACGCTTTATCCGCTTGCTTTATGACTTGAGATAGCTCACTTGCAGAACTTGGCCAATGTGCTACGCCAAGTGAAATGTTAACCTGCTCTACAGGCATAAATGTATGATGATGAACTTGTAACCTTAACCTTTCAGCAATAGAGTAAGCTTGATTAAGGTTGACATCAGGCAAAAAAATCGAAAATTCTTCGCCTCCGGTTCTACAAATAATGTCTTCTTCTCTCGCACCAATCAGCATAAGTTCTGCAATACTACGTATTACATGATCGCCTACATCATGACCAAAATGGTCATTAATGCGCTTAAAATGATCGATATCTAACGCAATCATTGAAAAAGGCACTCCTGAGTCTTTACAATGCTCAATTTTTGCTAGCATACCACGGCGATTTAAAAGTTGCGTTAACGGATCTTTTTGTCTATCCAAATCATATTCTTGAATTGTTTTTCCAACTAACTCCGTACCTGAAACAATCGCTTGCTTTAAGTGCTCTGCCTCAAAGTACCACGCGTTAATTGCTTGAACATCAGATTTCGCATATCTATCCATAGCCTTCACTCCCACCGCCAATTGCCACAACGGCTTTGCTATTTTTGAACCCAGTAACAAGATTAGCATTAACATAATAACCGTGATTGGCAAGGTGCTTTTTACCACATTAAGCAATGTACTATTTAGTTGAGAAAGCGTCGCGTCCGTTGATCTTTGCGCCACAATACCCCACCCCGATACAGGCACAGATGCATAACCACTCAACACCTCTCTATTCTCACTATTACGCAATGCCATAACGCCTGAATATCCAGACATCACATGTTCTATGACCGCATTACTCGCTATCGTATTACCCACTTGACTTGAATCTACATGATAAATTAACTGCCTATTTTGAGCGACAACATATAAATATGACCCATCGTTATAGTGGTGTTCGCCGAGCAATCGATTAAGAATATTGTCACCCTGCAAATAAATGCTTGCTGCAATGAATCCTAAATAACCCCCGTCGCTCGCTGTTATAGGATAAGACACACTAATGATTAAATTACCCGCAGGAGAAATAAACGGCTTAGAAATATAAACTTCTTGTGTCGTTAATGGCATAGCACCTTGCCCCTCCTTCACCACAAAGCCTTTTACATTAAGAGTACTAGGCTCTGAAGATAATACTTTTCCTGTGCTATCGACCACCACAACAGAATTAAAACTTGATGTTTGCCGGTGCAATCGATACAACTCATTTTGCCGCAGCGATGCGCTAGAAAAATTAGTCCCTATTTGTTGAGCACTGAACTGTAGTTGCGTAATGACCGATTGTAAAAATAACTCTGTGATTTCGGCTAGCTTCGCCGCATAGACACGGTTTGATTCCAAAGTATCATTAATAAGTAATGACTTTTGTACTTTAAATGTGGCGTATAGAGAATTACCTAACGAAACCACCATACTAAAGAAAGCCAATAAAAAAATTAACCTTTGTAAATCAATTTGTTTTGTTAAATTGAAACTGCTCAACATATCCTTTCCTTGTTAATAACAGCAATTAATACCACTTGTCACCAGCACTTTATCTAACTTTTTCGTCTATCATTTTATTCCGTATCAAAACAACAGTGCAACACCCTCATACTAAAGGCAAGGATTAATCTCACTATGCTCATGGAAACACATGGGAATAGTCGCTTAATATAGTCGTCCAATGTATAATCTCGGTAAAAGAGTTTATGTAAAGGAGTGCTTATTTAAATGAAAGATAAAAAGGTTAACCCCCTAGTTTCACACTTTACCATCGCCTTTATTTTACTCGCCGCATTGTGGATTTTTGTAGACGAAAAAGACTTGCTAGTTTTAGGAAACTCACTGATCCTTGTTTACGTCGTTTATGCACTCGGCTCGCGAGTAATGCCCCGAAAGCCTAAGAAAAAATAACTCACTTCACTGCTTTACGAAGTACACCTCCATTACTGTCTATTTTATTCATCAATTTTAAACCCAATATTTCAGCTATGATTGGGTAGACTTCCAAATTTTCCATTTCACTAATTTTCATTCCGGATTTAAAAGCAGGCCCTTGTGCAATAAAAATAGCTGCCATGTCATCAGTATCAACATATCCATGTGTACCTTTATAAGTTACATTGTTATGTTCACTAAACACCTTTGGTGGTGATGTTTCTAAAATAATATCGGGTATCCTTGGTGAGCCCACATAATGGCGTTTCATGAGTGTGTGTTTATCCAATATAGAAAAGCGCCCTTTAGATTCTATAGTGAGCAACTTTTTAATATTTTGCACATCTTTTGCGGACGCTTGTTTTGCATAGATTAACGCTCTAGGTCCCGTATTTTTAACCACCCACTCTTTAGGGATACTAAGATGTGCTAAATCTATTTGTTGGCTGACATCAACCTCCGTCATACCATGATCAGATACTATAACTAGATTTACGGGGTGAGCGAGCTGAGAAATACGTAGCTGTAAATCTGTGATTAACTTATCAACTTGTTGAACGGCATCATAGACTTGCGTACTATTTGGGCCAAAGTCATGACCGATAGAATCTACTAACGAAAAATAACCTGCCACAAAGTGTGGTCGTATACCTTCCTCTAGAGAAAGCCATTGAATGATTTGATCAATGCGTGCCTGATAGTCGCTTTGTTGTGAATAGTGATAGTAGTAGTTTGGCACCATGCCATTAAATCTAGCGTCCGATTCAGGCCAAAAGTAAGCGGCTGATTTTAACCCCTGCATGCGCGCTAAATTCCAAAGTGGGATGCCATTAAACCAGGTACTGTCGTCCTTTCCAGATCCCATTTTATAACACTCGTTACGATTTTTATCGCAAAACTTGTTATCGATAATGCCATGATTGACCGGCCGCAACCCTGTAATAATCGAAATATGATTAGGAAATGTTTTACTTGGATACACAGGCCACATTTTGTTTACCTGGACACCTTGTTGCGCTATTTTTTGCAGTCCTTTGGCATCGTGCTGTTCAATATAATCCCAACGAAACCCGTCTAAAGATATAAGAACAACAGATTGCTGCTGTGCTGATAATATAAATGACAAAAACAAACTCATACATAGTATGAATCTAGTCAAGTACCACATGTAAGACTCTCACACTTTAAACATTAATTATGATATGAGGTTTTACGCTAAATCTATGACAATACAAATAAATTGCGACAAAGCACATATGGATGGAACTCAATGATATCATTGGTTACTTATCTTTGCTGCAACTAAAGAATAACCATTTGTACTTACCGCCAGATCTTCATCGTTAAGCAAATACAATTCAAATAACCTTTTTTGTTTGCCTTTATTGTTACTACACCAAACAAAGTCATCCAAACTCGAGTTCTTCACTTTGCACCGACTGGGTATTGAATAAAACTTTTGCCACTGGCGCTGTTTTTTATCGTTTGAAAACATTTTTCCCGCATAGGTCATTCCATCAATTGGTGAAGCGAGTAATTCATCATCTGGCAAAGCCAGACGCAATTCACTGTTGGCATTACTATGACTACAATGACGCTGTAGAAGCACAAAGATACGTTGCTCTTGCACTGAGAATTGCTTACTTTGCGGGCTACTTTTGTCGATTTGTGTGATTAAAATCGCTCTTTTATAGGCGAGCTTTTCACACGTTGATGGTGTGAAGCGCGCATTAGAAGCAAAGGCCTGGTGCGCAGTTATCACACTCAGTACAAAAAACACTATCCATCTCATATTAAATCCAGACATCCATATCTATTAAAAAACTTAAGGTAACGTACTCATACTAACATACTGTAGTTGAGTCGGGAGGTATGTAAGACTTGACCGAAAAAAGTGTAGGTCTGTTAATCGCTCAACCTGAGTGCTTTCTTTGCTAGATATAGTACGAATGCATTAAATATAAAACTTAAATATTCATCATTTATTATTGGTTATAGTGTCTCCAAACATGAATTTGTTCATACCACTAAGGTACATGTAATAGATATCGCACATATTTTTAAGCTATCGGCTGGTATGAATTATTTAATGAAGAGCTTAGGCACACAGCGCTAAGCTCTTCATATCCACGTTATAATCGACCGTTTGCCAACTCTACAAAGAAGGCATAATGCAATGCTCGGTCCTTAATGCTTTTATAACGACCTGACGCCCCACCATGGCCTGCTTGCATATCAACTTTAAACAGTAATTTATTGCTATCTGTTTTCTTCTCTCGTAATTTCGCAACCCATTTAGCCGGCTCGAAGTATTGTACCTGTGAGTCGTGTAGACCCGTAGTAACGAGCATATTTGGATAGTCTTGAGTTTTCACTTGATCATATGGAGAATAACTCCGCATATAATCAAAGTATACTTTCTCATTTGGATTCCCCCATTCATCATACTCATTCGTCGTTAGCGGTAAGGTTTCGTCTAACATTGTATTAATGACATCTACAAACGGTACCGCAGCATGTACCCCATGATAAAGTTCTGGTGCTTGGTTGACCACCACCCCCATGAGTAACCCTCCAGCGCTTCCACCTTGGGCATATACTCTATCTTTATCTGCATAACCTTGCTTAACTAACGCACGAGTTACATCAATAAAATCGTTAAAGGTATTCTTTTTATTTAACTTTTTGCCATCCTCATACCACTGTCTACCGAGCATTTGCGACCCTCTGATATGGGCAATGGCATAGACAAAACCACGGTCGAGCAAACTCAGTTTAGAGTTAGAAAAACTTGCGTCACGCGTATAGCCATATGATCCATAAGCGTACTGTAATATCGGATTGGTACCATCTTTTTTAAACAACTCTTTCCTATACACCAGAGAAACAGGTACTTTTTTACCATCGCGAGCGGTAACAAATATTCGCTCCGATGCATAATTATCGGCATTAAAGTCACCTAAAATTTTTGCTTCTTTGAGTATCGCTTTCGTATAAGTATTCAGGTCTATTTCAAACGTCGTTTTGGGGGTAGTCATACTAGAGTAACTGATCCGCACAGCACCGTTACCCAGTTCTTTGTTACCCGTTAAATTAACTAAATAGGCAGGATCATTAAATTCTAACGGATGTTCTTTGCCTGACGCCAAATCCCGAATAGTAATATAGGCTTGGCCCATTTTTCGGGTTTTATATACTAAGTGGGAATCGAAAAGCGCAAAGTCTTCAAATTTTTCTTTGCTATCATGTTGAATAACAGTTTGCCAATTCGCTTTATTTGAATACTGACTCTCATGTACCTTCATCAACTTAAAATTGACTGCATTTAAGTTCGTCGAAATATAAAACCAGTCTTTTAATTTTGCAATACTATACTCAAGCCCTTTCTCTCTCTCAATGAAGCGCTGAGGCTGTGCTTTGGCATTATTCGTATCAATAATTGATACACCTTTAGATTCAGTGCTTGAATGGTGAATGTATACATACTCCCCACCTTTACTTTTACTTATATACGTATAATAAGTATTGTCTTTTTCATTATATACCAACTCATCTGCGCTTTGCGGTGTACCGAGTGTATGCCTGAATACCTGAGTACCAAGTAACGAAACGGGATCTTTTTTCACATAGTAGAGCGTTTTATCATCATTGCCCCACACAACCCCACCCTGGACACCGGTAAGTTCGTCGCTAAGTGTATTACCAGTCACCAAGTTTTTTACCCGAATCGTATAGATACGCCGGCTTAACGTATCTTCTGAATAGGCCAATAGGTCACCATTTGTGCTGATTGAAAAGTCCGCTATATTATAATAATTGTGACCTTGCGCATGTATGTTCATATCAAACAGTAACTTCGCATCCTTTCCCGACACGTTGTCACTTCTATAGAGTGACGGGTACTCTTGCTCACCGAGTGTTTCTGTAAAATAGAAGAATTTACCGTCTTTCACCGGTACTGAACGCTTATCCTTAACCATGCGGCTTTTTATTTCATTGAATAGTGTATTTTGTAGCGCTTGTGTCGAATTTAAGATTGAATCACTATAAGTATTCTCACGCTCTAAATGAGCAAGTACTTTTGGATCACTGCGAGAATCATCTCGTAACCAATGGTAATTATCTTGCATCACATAGCCATGAATTTTAGTCTCATGTGCTATTTTTTTCGCAATAGGAGGTGCAACCGCAGTCACGCTATCATTTGCTTTTGATACAGTGTGAGAAACGGTAGAACTCTCACAGCCCGTAAGCGCTAATACGATACTTGACGATATAAAGCTGGTAAGAATAAGCTTTTTCATATTCCTTTACTCTTTTTATTATAAATTAGATAGATTAGTAATATACCGTAGACTTAACCATATGTCCTGCCAGCAATCTAAAATATGATACTCCCTTTCTCATCGACTTAGAAACGATAGCCTTATTCCATTTTAAAATATGATGATATTTCACATTTCATCTATTCTTTTACGATATTCTGATCTGTATTGGCGATATAATTCGTTGATATTCCATATTTAACTGTAAGGAAAGTCATGCTTAGAACTTTATTCATATGTTCCTTAGCCATAGTGCTGGGTGGATGCCAAATTAGTCAAAAAGACATAAGTGTCACACTCTGTGAAGACGTACTCATGAAGTACCCCCAGCACAGAGATAAAGGCCCAGTGCGTGATTATCAAGCACTGTTCACAGAGGATGCGACCTTTGCGGTACCAAAATTAAATATCTCATTACAAGGAAGTGACGCCATTGCTAACCGTGTCAGAAGCGCCCTTATCACAAAGAAAAGTATTCATATGATCACCAGTATGAATATCACACCTAGTTCAAAAAATAGTCTCACTGCTCAGTCTCATTTTATTTTATATCTCACTAGCCTTGAAGACCGCACTCAGCCTATGAAGGTCTTTAACGGCCGTTATGAAGACCAATTAGTTATAAAGTCAGGTCAATGCTATATACAACGAAGAAACGTACTAATAGATCGGGTTGATACCCTTTAATCACTACACATCATGAGGTGGTTCTTTTGTGCCAACGGATCACCTCTTTTTGATCTCTGGTAATGGTTTTTCCTTGTGCTTCGATGTCTTTTGCAGTGTCAGCCAAAACTTGTTCTGCTTGCAGCTCCAGTTTTTCTAATAGCAGTAATAGCGTCATTTGCTCTTCGCTGGTTAAATTGGCAGTTAAACGGGTTGTTCTTTGTTCAAGGTAACAAGTGATTTTTTTATAAACATCAGTGCCTAAGTCACTTAATTTAACCAATTTAGATCGTTGATTTTCCGTTTTTTTCTCTTCATCTAAATAGTGTAATTTTAATAAGCAATTAATTGCTCGATTAACCGAGTAAGGATCTAACCTAGATTGATAGGCAATATCTGCAGCATTAATCGGTCCATAAGAGCCAATATTCAAAAGTACTCTTATCTCTCGCGTTTCTAATTCAGTAAACTGTTTAATAGCAGCATCTCTATCAATGGCCAACAAATTACTTGCCACTGCAACTCGATACGGTAAGTGATTATATAAATCATATGGCTTTGTAATACCTGCATTTAATGTAAATGCCGCTTTTCGCATTTTATTGCTCATTTAAAACCCTTTTACACCAAAATTACTCACACTGTAACTTTGCTAGACAAAATCACCAAGACACCTTACTATTTATGTTGCATATGCAACATAAAAACAAAACAGGATCTTATTATGGCGTTAGTTACCCCCCTTTCACAAGATGAAAACCAAGAAGTGCGTGAGTTAGCTAAGTTTTTTAATGAAACGCTAGGGTTTTGCCCAAACAGTGTTTTAACCATGCAAATTCGCCCCGCTATTGCAAAAGCATTTATCACCTTGAATATGGCCGTAATGGAAAACGGCGGCAGAGTCACTGCTGAACAAAAACGACTTATTGGTTATATCACCAGTGCCAATACAGGTTGTAGATACTGTGAGGCACACACAATATTAGCCGCAAAGCGCTACGGTGGTTCAGAAGAGCGACTAAATAATATTTGGCAATTCCGAGAAAGTGAGCTGTATACAAGTGCAGAGAAAGCCGCTTTTGAATTCGCACTCGCCGCATCCAGTGTGCCTAATGCTGTTGATAATATTATTGAAGCTGAATTGAAAAAGTACTGGGATGAAGGCGAAATTGTTGAAATTTTAGGTGTTATTTCACTCTTTGGTTATTTAAACCGCTGGAATGATACCATGGCGACTACCTTAGAGACAGGCGCTATTTCAGCAGGGAAAACATATTTAACACACAATGATTGGCAGGTGAACAAACACCAATAATATTTCAATGATGTAAGTCTTCGACCTCTATGTATGCGGCAGTCGGTGTGCCGTCTAACGACGGAAAATACAACTGAGTCGCACGCTTTGGGGATTTGCTCCCAACTCGTGCGGCTATCACAACTCATATCGAATTAACACAACCCTGCGTATTATGTCTAAATCAAGTTAGATATTTTTTAAGATATGTTATCAATGTATCAATATCTTCTCGTGTAATGTCCTTATGCGTAACAAGTCGCATGCCTATGTATGCTGAAGTTATCAAAATCCCTTGGTCAGCGAGCGACTGCGTTACAAAATTCATGTCAACATGCGCTGCAACATCAACATAAACAATATTTGTTTCTACTTTATAAGCTTCAGTGCTTAAACCCGAAATACCATTAATTTCACGTGCCAAATACCCTGCATTGTCGTGATCTTCAATCAACCGCTCAACGTTATTCATCAATGCAAACTGACCCGCAGCCGCCAAGATACCAGCCTGGCGCATACCGCCCCCAAGCATCTTTCTAATTCGTCGAGCTTTAGCAATAAATGTTTTATTACCCAATAACACGGACCCTATTGGTGCACCTAGTCCTTTTGATAAACACACGGTCATTGAATCAAAATGCTGACTAATTTCTTTAATATCAACTTTTAAAGCAGTCGCTGCATTGTACACTCGCGCCCCATCTAAATGTAGGATGAGCTGGTTTTGTTGACAAAACTCTTGTGCTTGTTTCAAATAATCAAGGCTTAAAACTTTACCGCCAATGGTATTTTCCAAACTCAACACCTTTGTTCGTGCAAAATGAAAATCGTCAGCCTTAATCGCGCTGGATAGCTTATTAAAACATAGGCTGCCATCCGCTTCATTTTCAATCGGTTGCGGCTGAATAGAGCCTAATACAGCGGCACCACCGGCCTCATATTTGTAATTGTGCGCATTTTGCCCACATAAATACTCATCACCTCGCTCACAATGAGCCATCAGTGCCAAAAGGTTAGCTTGTGTACCAGAGCTAGAAAACAATGCAGCCTCAAAGCCGTGACGTTTAGCGGCGTATGCCTCTAACGCATTAACAGTAGGGTCATCTCCATAAACATCATCCCCCAGCTCTGCGTCAAACATGGCTTTTTTCATTGCTTTACATGGTCTTGTCACTGTATCTGAGCGAAAATCTATATTCACAATCATTCCCCGTATTTTTCCAAACGAGTTCTCAAAAAACTCAATCTATTAATATCTAATAATTCGTTATACTTTTCTTATGGGTTTTAACAGGCTATTGGTGCAAAAGAGCCTTTTTCGAATGCCCGCTGATATCACTCCCTTTGATATATCATCCATATCGCGTTTTATACGTGAATATCGGTCACCGAATTCAGCTCTGACAACAGCTGTTTCCAACCAGTAACCCAAAACAATATCCACTGTGCTAACTAATGCTTCGGCTAACTTTTTTGGCTTTGCTAGCGTTTGTTCACTCTGCGTAACCGGTTTATTAAGCCGCACTTAAATATCAAAAATTCACTCCGCAGTTACACACTCAGCCTTTCTAAAAGCCACAATACCCTCAACGATTGCGGCCTTCCTCAATGATGTACTGCCCGCACCCGAGTCCGTGTTTTCATTGTTCAATGTATGTTTAACATCAACGAATTACAAGTTACTAGCTTCATACCAGCCATTCTTTTCCCGCTTTCAGCTGAAATTTCACACCGTATTTATCGCTTTTTTTGTATGCTGAACTACATAATAGGGAAGTAATATGACTAAACACTGCGAGGTAATGTAAATTGCCCAATTGATATATCTAACTTGTGGAAAAAAGCCCTCTCCCTGTGCACCATAAATCCAATATTGACCGATAATTGCATCTGCTAATGCCGCGAGCAATAAGCCACACACCACACACCATAAACCAGTCGACATGTTTTTTACACCGACTGAATAAATCATCATCATTGCACTGACCGCCACAGCTGTAATAACAATCGAATGTAAAGCAGTTAGCACCGAAATATATAAACCTGTTTCGGGTAAATACATAGACATAAAAGCGCTTCCACCTACCACGATTGCAACAATAGCCAATATATACAATTTAAACTGATGGCCTATGTGATATAAATTAGAATGACTATCGATTGCACTTTCTTGAGCTTTTTTTCTACTTAATGCTTCGAAATGATTTATCGCGGAAAAAACTGCCATTATTAACAATACGTACCCAGGTGCAAAAAACCAAACAGAATCAGCAAGGTAATCGTGCTTAATGATTTCACCATGACGATAAAATTGCTCTCGAAGGTTAAAGTTAATCACATCTCCTACCATACATAAACTCAACGAGGCTAAGCTAAAGTTTGCAATTTTACGCAGTTTTTTACTATCCGACTGCAAATAAACCCAACGCCTTATCATCACACTTACAAACAGTAATAACATTAACGTCGTTATTTCAAAGCCAAATACTAAGTGTCGACCATCACCAACCACACTCCACTGACCAAACAAAGCACCGACTGTATCTATCATTGCAATACACCAAGCAACTATTAGTACTAGACCCACAAAAATCAGCATATCCCTACCTTATTTCACTTTTCACCGTCTACACACAAAATTAGTACTTTACCTTAAGTTAACTTGAGGTATTAAAGTAACCCTAAGCATTAAATCAACCCAAGGAAAAATCAATGAATAACATCGAGCGACTAAACGACAATACATCGAGCTTTATGCAAAAGCTACAACACCTCATTGTTTCAACAATGAAAAATAAGTAAGGACAACCCATGCATTTAGAACATATTAATTTAGTTGTCAGTGATTTAGCTCCTGCTTTGGCGTTTTACCAAGCCGCCTTTCCACATTGGAGAGTCAGATGTTCTGGGTCTGGTGACTGGAACGGTCAACCCAGAAACTGGCTACATTTGGGTGACGATAACAATTACATTGCACTCAGCGACCATGGCGCCACTAAAGGACGAGACTTAAGCGGATATCAAGTGGGGTTAGCTCATTTTGCCTATGTCGTAAATAACTTAGATCACTTGGTAACACGGATGAATGCTGCTGGGTTTAATGTCGACTCAGGCAGCAATACTCACCCTTACAGAAAAAATGCCTACTTTATCGACCCTGATGGTTTTGAAATAGAGTTCGTCGAATATAGCAGTGATTTACCCAATGAACGAAATAGCGACTAACTGTTCAGTCGAATGCAAAAGCAGAAACAAGAGCCAGAGTACGGCTATTCTGGCTCATAATAACAAGCAGCTTACGATAAATACTTCACGAGCACTTCACCCACTGCATGCGCACTCGCTGGGTTTTGCCCCGTTATAACCCGCTTATCTTCAACAACAAATGACTGCCACGGCTGCTTTTTACTATACTGCACCGCATTACGTGCTAGCGCATCCTCGAGTAAAAATGGAATATCATCAATTGTGCCAAAATCCACTTCTTCTTCGCGCGTAAACCCTGTCACAGACACTGACGAAAGCAATGACTCTCCATTGCTCAAAGTAATAGGTAATAAGCCAGCTGGCCCATGACAAACCGAGGCTATTATTCCGCCACTTTCATAATGTTGGGCACTTATTGCAGCAACCGTTTTATCTTCAAATAAATCACTTAATAACCCAAACCCACCTGGGTAGAAAATAGCATCGTATGCGTTGATATCAATTTCACTTGCCGTCAATGTATTGTCGACTTTGCTATTAAACTGGTTATTATTTAAAATCTGCTGGTTTACTTCGTCACCATCTGGTTCGACACCATACAGAGGCGCACTCCCGCCCTTAATTGAGGCTATGTCATATTCAATACCTGCAGCCAATAGCGCGCTCACAACATGAGTTAACTCTGGTGCGTATGTCCCATTAGCTTGTGCTGTACTGCCAAGTGTTGCGTGGTTCGTGACAAATATCATTACTTTTTTCATTGTTTGTTCTCGTTAATCATTTAAATAGCGGCTTGCTAGCAAGTGTAGACGAAAAAACAGTATCGATAATATAGGTTAAGCGCAAAGCACTTTTGCTATACAGCAACAATCGCTTTAATCAGGCACTATTCTTTATATACAATACCCGCCTTCATAACAAATGGCACTTGCTGTAATGCCCGAATATCGTGCTCGGGGGTTTTATTCAATGCAATAATATCTGCATTCATTCCCGTATTTAAGCGACCTAAATTATGCTCTTGACCCAATAACTTTGCAGCCGACACGGTTGCACTCACCAACACTTGCTTTTCAGACATACCATATGCAACCATGAGCTCCGCTTCTTTCGCATTAGTTCCGTGACGTGATACACCCGAATCTGTACCAAAGGCAATATTAATTTTGTGTTTTAAAGCTTTCTGAAAAGCTTCTTTCATCACAGGTGCTACTTGTTTTACTTTATCAACAATGGCTGCTGGCATTTTCGGATTACTTTTGGCTTCTTCGGTCACGGTCGCTCCAGCCAATAAAGTAGGCACTAAATAGGTACCATGTTGTTTAAACAACTCAATTGACGCTTTGTTGAGATAAGAGCCATGTTCAATGGAGTTAACGCCTGCCTTAATTGCGGCATTGATCCCCTCGGTGCCATGCGCATGTGCTGTTACTTTGCGGCCTAAACTATGTGCCGTTGTCACAATCGCAGCAAGTTCATCATCTGTTAATTGCTGTTTAACACCTGCTGCTGTATTACTTAAGACTCCCCCCGTCGCTGTAACTTTAATAACATCAGCACCACTTTTTACAACCGAACGCACCGCCCGACGACAATCGTCCGCACCATTACATATACCTAATCCGCCAGTCACCAGTTGGTTGATGTCATGGCGGTAGCCATGTAAATCACCATGACCACCCGTAGCTGATATAAAATCCCCAGCAGCAAAAATTCTTGGACCAATTATTCGGTGATTATCTACCGCACGTTTTAATGCGAATATCACTTTATGCGGCCCACCTAAATCCCGTACCGATGTAAAACCCGCTTCCAGTGTATTCGACAAGTTAGGAATAGCACGAAGTGCTTGATCGGTCGCATATTCAGTGACCCACTGGTGTGGGTTTGCTGCGGGGTTGCGTTCAAAAGCCAGATGTACATGCATATCTATTAGTCCAGGCATGACATATTTGTCTTTTAAGTCATATACTTTTGCATTTGGCGCATTGAGTGACTGGGGCGTACGGTAACCATCGTATACAGCAGCAACTTTACCACTGTCGATCACCAGAGTTTGCTTCGAACGTGAAGGCTCTAATGGGTCAATAAGCGCTTGCCCAGCATAAATAATGGTGTCAACGTTCGCATTAACACAACTTGACACAATTAATACACTGACGGTGAGTAAGTGCTTAATAGTCTGTTTAGTTCTTTTTGTTTTTTTCATCAATAATCAACTGAAACGCTCGAAGAGTAACTATTTGATAACATAACTTGAAGAGCAATGACATAAAATATGCGACTATTTCACAAGCGTGCTCGGTAAAAGTAAAAGCATGCTGTATATATGCTCATTAAACTTCCAAACTAAAATCTATAACCCGTCTTGTTTCAGATTCGATATCCACACTCCCTCTTACTCTTTTGACCAAACTCCTAGTTCACACTTTCCTTGCACGTTAACCTCAGCGTCACTGAATTTGGGCTCTTTTCCTTGCGCTCGCTGTTTATGATAATCCTTATTGACCGCAATCACGGTTGGGGTCAATTGAACAATGGCAAAAATATTCACTAACGTCATTAAGCCCAAAGCCATATCAGCTAAGCTCCACACTTCTTTTAACGTTGCGGTTGCGCCCCAGAGCATCATTAATAAATACAACGATGTATACAGCCCACGACCCAGTCTATTATCTAACTTAAACAGGTGTAAGTTACTTTCTGCATAAGCAAAATTAGCCACAACAGACGTAAATGCAAATAATGTAATGGCTGCGGCAACAAAATACACACCACCTGTAGCAAGGTGTGCGGTCATGGCGCTTTGTGTCAAACGGATCCCTTCCATTTCTCCACTGATGTTAATATCGGCCAATAAAATGATCACCGCTGTACAACTACACAACACAATAGTATCTAAAAAAACCCCTAACATTTGAATATAGCCTTGGGTTACAGGGTGATTCGGCACTGGACTAGCGCTACCAGATGCATGGGGAACACTGCCTGCTCCGGCTTCGTTTGAATATAACCCTCTCTGTATGCCATTTTTTATCGCAGCGCCCATTGCGCCTGCACCAGCCTCTTGTAAGCCGAACGCCGAGAGTATTATCTCTTTGAGCATCGCAGGCACGTCGCTGATATTCACCGCGGTAATAATCACAGCCATAGAAACGAATAGAATGCCCATAATTGGTACTACTCGCTCGGCAAACCTTGCGATTGCTTTCAGCCCGCCTAGAATAATAGATCCAGCCAGTATGGTGATCACTATACCTGAATATAGTTCGGGTATATCAAATGCGAAACGCAGCGCATCCGTAATTGTATTCGTCTGCATCGCACTAAAACTAAAGCCATAACCTAAAAATAAACACACAGCAAAGCTCACGGCTAACCAGCGCTTGTTCAATCCCAGTTGAATATAATAAGCAGGTCCCCCTCTAAACTCACCTTGACTATCTCTGACCTTATACACTTGCCCGAGTACGCTTTCCGCAAACCCGGTGGCCATACCCAATATCGCAATCACCCACATCCAAAAAATGGCACCACTGCCACCCAATGATATTGCAACGGCAACCCCAGCTAAATTACCAGTGCCAACCCGAGCTGAAAGCCCTGTACAAAGCGCTTGAAATGAACTTATACCTTCTTTTTCAGCCTTATTACTGCCTCGTAGCAAAGAAAACATATGACGAAACTGGCGAATTTGTATCACGTTTAGCTTGTATGAAAACCAGACACCGGCAAAGAGTAAGACATAAATCAATACTTGACCGTGTCCCCACAAAACACCATTCACTGTACCTACAAATTGTTCAAACATAATGCCCTCTTTGTTAACGCTATTTCATACGTGTTATAATAGTTATCCCAAGGTTCTGCATTTCTGAATTAAAGTTCTATCTTCACCTTATTATTGTTATATCACATGCGCTCATACTCAGGTCAAATTGAAATATACATGCAACACTTAACAATGAGAGAGCGGCTAACAAAATTTTACATCCACCCTAATTAAATTTCTTACTTGGTAAATGCACACCAGCAACCATACACCTAACAGAGCCACCTGCAGATTCTACCGTTGAGATATCAATTGGTAATAATTCCACAAACTCTTCAAGTACTTCGATTTGTTCTAAGCTCAATGCTGAAAATGCCGTTTGTGATAATGCTAATACCTTATTGTTTCGCCCTTGTAGCTCTATGGCGTTTCCACAGAACTGATTGACTTGCGTATTACTTAATTTAATCACTGTTAAGTTATTATTACGAAAATGCGCGAGTAGCCTTGGTTGCTGGTGCTTTGGTACCATGTCTAGTCCAACCATCACGAACTGATCCGCAACACACATCACCACATTAGTATGATAAACGGGTACTTTATTTACGTCATATGCATTAAAAATGACAGGCTCAACCGCTAACTCCGTACATACCTGTTCAACGAGTTCTCGGTTACTTCTTTTTGATTCAACCACATAAGCAGCACTATTATTATGATCTAGTACCATCGAACCCGTGCCTTCTAAAAACACCTCTCGGTTGACTCTGTTACTATAGTCAATCGTTTGCTTTACTTCATAGTGTTCTGAGAGGTAATCTAAAACATCTTGACGGATCTCTAAGCGGCGGTTTTCTGCATACATAGGATACACAACCACTGAACCATTACTATGGGTCGAAAACCAATTATTAGGGAACACTGAGTCTGGTGTTTTATCCGATTCGTCTTCAAACAAATGTACCATCACGCCCGCAGCCATTAACTGTTCAGCAACACGTGTAACCTCAAGATAGGCTTGTTTAGCCACATCACGACCCTTTGTACATATTTGGAAAGTATTATCCATCATGGTTTGAGGATTTGACGTAAAATGATGAGGTCTCATCATCACTACTGCATTCGGTGCATGTACTTTATTCATATTAAAACTCCTGTTCCGACCAAATCGTTAAATTTCGTATACTGATGCAGAACACCATTATTAACTCTTTGAAACTTAAGCTGCATTATCACACTTTCAGACAATGCAGTGACTCTTCGTCACGCTAGAGTGATTATCTTAGCGTGATCAATTGCTATAAGAAATGGCAATAAAATGCACAAATAATAATATTTTTATACAAATTGCTAGATATAAATACAAAAAGTGCTAATTTGATCACCTACTCACATAAAATATAGCGACGAATCATGACGCCATATATTTACGACTCTCTTGATAAACAATTGATCATTGCCTTAAGAAATAATGGCAGAGCAAGCATATCTGAGCTGGCAAGCCAGCTAAAAGTGTCGAGGGGCACTATACAAAACCGCTTAGATAGACTAATTGGCAGTGGTGCGATTTTAGGCTTTACGATTCGCATGCATGAACAACTTGAAACAGATTCAATTAAAGCCATTATGATGATAGAAGTCGTAGGCAAGTCTACGAGCCAGGTTGTTCAGCAACTTAAAGGGATCCCCGCACTTGTTAAAATACATACAACGAACGGGGCTTGGGATCTGATTGCTGAAATGAATACACCCAACCTAACAGAATTCGATAGAATACTGCGGCAAGTACGGGAGTTGGAAGGAGTATTAAATAGTGAAACAAGCATAATGCTTACCAGTATGTAGTAACCATTATGCATATTCAATAATAAAGATAACCGTGCATATGTCGCAGCGCTAATAAAGCGTTATTTGCCACTACGAACAATAAACTCAAGCCTATTTCCACTGGGTTCACGGATCATCATATGTTGGGTTGGCCCTTTACCTAAAAGCTCTGGCGCAAATTCTATTTTCATATTTTTTAATGTTTTAAAACGTTCATGTAACGCATTTAATTGGGCAACTGAGCCTACATTAAATGCTAGATGATGTAGCCCTACATTATTTTTGCGGTTAAACGGTTGCATTGATAAAGGTGCTACTACCTGCCAAAGTGTAACCATAACATGCTCATTAGATAAAAAATAAGCGGGGTAAGTTGTGTCATGTCCATTGACCTTAAAACCTAACTGGTCGACAAAAAACGCTTTAGACAGCTCAAGGTCAGATACCGTTAACCCTACATGATTAACGCCGCCAATCGCTATCGGATCACTCTTTGCAAATACTGCTCCGGTAAAAAAATTTAAACCGATCAATACTATCAATATTAAGTTTGTCTTCATTGTTACGCCTCAACTTGCTGTGGCACAAATATCGATTTATCCAAGCTGATACTGTATTGTGTGATAACAGCAAGGTTACCAATAAACCATAAATCCTTAATCACAAATTGCCCTAAACCGCTTAAAAGTGTTGCAGAACTGAACGCACCTTCTGCCGTTAATAAGAAGGTTTGCGTCATAACAAACACCGCACCAGCGCCAACCACCGCTATAAATGCAACTCGAGGGGCTTTCATCCAGATCGCAAAACCCAAAACAGTGGCAAACAACACATCATAAGCCCCTATTGCATTTGACGCACCTTGCACAGTAAATATGGCATATAACCAAGACATAAAGGGTGATGTTTCAACCAATGAAACAATGCCATTTGCTTCAAATTCAAAAAACTTCATCGCTCCTATCCAGTACAAAACTAACGCGACAGGTAAAAAATTCAACAATGCATGTTGACGAAGGCTCATTGCATCATATTTGCATAGGTACACAGCAAGCGGGAGCAACGCCGCATATTTTATTATTCCCTGGCCAGAACCAATAATGGGAAAGCCACCAAGGCTCGCTATCCAGCGTGTTTCGCTAAATAGTGTAAATAAAGGGACTAACGCAAGAATGGCAACAATGGTAAGCAATACACTGCGTAAAGCGGGCTCTCTCGCAGCAAAAATAACTAACAGTGCACTGACTAGAAACACAATTCCGGTCAAAATGCTTAATAATGGCGTATCAACCCACTCAGTCAACAAATAAAAGTTAAATGTATGTGTAATGGCATTCGCATTGCTACCCAAAAAGAATGAAAACCCCAATAGGGTAAAGCTAATTAATAATGTAATACGCACTATATTACTGGTTTGATTGTTCGTCATCATCGACCTCGGCATCTAATTAATAACCAAAAGACCGAGATTGTGATAATTACTATTCAATAGTTATTAATTTAGTCTCAAATTAATACTTAAAATGTCATTTGACGATTAACCTACCACACTCATTAGCAGTGTAGCAGCAGGAAATAAACCTTTACTACTCCCCATACTAGTCATAGATTTAATCCAAAACATCAATGGCTTGGCAGTTTCTTGTTCATCACCATGCTCTCGCCAATCCATAATACAAATATGATTTGCCAGTGGTTTATAACCAAAGTGCTGCCACATGCCGTCTAATGGCTGATATGAATGAGGTCTTTTCAAATGATTTGCTTCACGTATAACAGTCGCTAGCGCAATATAATTGTAAGAACACAATTGGCTAACAAACTGCTCTGCCAATTTAAACATTGTCGTTGCATAACCATTGCCACGATAACGTGGATACATTAAAACCTCGCTAAAATAGAATGTCGAGGCCAATGGGTACATGCTATTAACAAACGGACGTCGCACAGCCGGTTGTTCATGGGCCAAAGGTAATCCTGTTAATCCTCCAACAATTTTTCCTTGGTCTTTCATTACCACCATAAAACTTTGCTTGGTATTCGCAAATTTACGAAGGTACTCAACTTCATAACTTACACATCCGCCATATAAGTATGGATATTCAGCAAAAATGTCGATCCTGAGCCGCGCAATTTCATCAATTGCATTCGTAATCTCATCGCCTGTTAATATGTCGAATGTATGCTGTGTCATAGCCTGTTACTCTGATGATTTTTCCCTATCATAAAATGTAAATGTGGAATAACTATGGACTAAAACAGGCGAATGAAGTTTGCGCGTGACCTCTTGATAAGTCACGAGTGTTTAGTGAAATAAATAAACACATTTATGAACTTTTTCATTTTTATTCCTCATATACTGCCTTAATCAGTTTCTATTAATTCATATAAAACAAAAATTTATACTATTGAATTAAGCAAAACATTTGCGGTACAATCCGTACCGTTATTATGGAATTTAATTTTTCAAAGGATATGAGATGAAACGACTCACACTCGTGTGTGCGGTAAGTACTGCCTGTTTATTAACTGCTTGTGGCGGCTCGTCAAAGAGTAATATCAATGTTACTAACTCGTCTACTAATACAACAATACCTGTAAACGCGACCCCACCACCAACCCCTGTTTCTAAATACGGCATCAGTTTTAATACAGTAATTGAAAATGACTGTGGCGTTGCGCCTATTGCAAGTAGCTTAGTTTTTCATAACGAGCAAGGTCAAGCCATTGAAACACCAGTGATAAAACCAGACGGTCTGTTTCAATATAGTAGACCTGCTGATACCCATTATATTTCTATCATTGCAACGCAAACTGATAGCAATAATGAAAAGCAAACTGAAATCATCACCATCAATAATGTGGACGATATCGCGAGTGACTTAGCATTGGGCACAGTGACCTTTAAAGGGTATCAAAGCTGTGACTGTGACGCTGTGAATTTTGATGTTAGTGAATTAGCCGTAACCAATTCAGACTACACATTAACTGGATTTTCTGACAATATCATTTTAGCAAATAGTCCAGCGGAATTAACACTTTGTGCAAACTCACTACAAGAGAAACTCCTATTTATTAAAAATGCTAATACAGGTGATGTACGTGGCGGGGTGTTTTCACTCACTGACGGTAATCACATTGTACTAAGCGATGCTGACTTCACCTCAACAGGCGTTGTAGTCAATACGACACAACACACACAAGCCAACGAATACGTTTTAATATCAACCAACCCTGCCAATCTTGTTACGCGAGAGCAATCTAGATATGCACGATTTTCTGATACCCCACTCTATATTTTCCCTAACATTGTTGAACAAAGTTACATCACCTCTTACCTCACTCAAACCATGAACGAAGATGAAGTTTCAATCACTATTGAATTGTTTGCCACCAATACGATTGACGACACGGGTACCTCCAATGCTGCAGAGCATATCCAAATCTCAGCTCAGCTTGCCGCAGCGTTTGCTGACTCAGGGGATTCAATGGTCGATAATTATGACTTTGGTAGTGTTGATCAAAGGATAAACGAAGTTACTTTTACTATGAAATGGCAGGATCAATTTAACGGTCATGTTAGCTGGGCAATAAGAGGTGATACAAAAGGCACCATTGCCGAGTTGTTATTCGGCAATTACCTCAATGAAGACAAAGCTCAACCCATCAACCCATCATTGAGTTTTACGTTAGCAGCCTATCAGTTTAACGGCAGCTATGCCGAACTGCAAAAGCTCAGAACGAATCCCCTATCAAGTAATGAAGTAAAAGACTTACTCGCAGAGTCGGCCTTTTTAAACATTACAGCAAGCCAATGACTCATTTGCGTGGTTACCCCCCTACTGTGAAAAAGTATTTTAGGCACACTGACTTATTCAACATGAGCCATTATGTCTTCTTTCATACAAATAATAATAAAAACAGTGTACTAGATTACGTACCCTGCACTAACAAGTTTTGATTTAACACCATGGAGTACTGATTTAATCACCCAGTACGCATTGAAGTGATAGAAAGGACTATTATGACTATAAAACGATGGGAGTGGTTAGCTGCTCTATTTGCTCGACCTTACGCATTTACCCATGCGAAGACAAAAAATAAAGTTAATACCACTATACCGACTTTACTGGCTGCTCTGTGCGTGCTTTTTTTTACTCAATCAGCAAAAGCGATAGAATGCCATAATGTATATGTAGAGGGGTTTCAACTCCGATGCGCAAACTACTTAATGGTTAACGATACCCTTTTTAGTGTGATATACCATCAAGCAGACTCCTCTTCTAACACAGCTCAATTAGTCTATGTTAGTAACCCAGGTTACATCGTTGAGGAAGTCCCTCAATACGTTACCAAAGGTGAGACGTATACTCTTACTAATAACTTATCCACCCAATCTCCAAAACAAACCATTACAATTACGTGGAGGGAAGGGAGCACAAATGGCTTTGATGCACCTATTTTAAGTCATAATCCAAACACCAACGGCGAATTCCATTTAAGTAGTAAACAATTACATATAAATGATTCCCAAGGTCTCACTGTTGTCTCTGATATATATCACAATAGTATAAAGCTCGAAGATAAC
>NZ_JAGJEF010000179.1:0-1672 GCF_018100875.1 Pseudoalteromonas sp. MMG012 | reverse complement strand
CACAGAAGAGGGTGGATAGAAGACAAACTGCTGGAACTTGCTAAAGTATTTTGTATTGAAAAAAGAGTAAAACAGGACAGGCACACATTTCTCTCGCATTTATCTTGTTAGAAGTCCAGCCAACCTGAGGCTGAAATAAGCGCATTGATACTTTGAAATCTAAAAAGCGAGGTGCTAATTCGCAGGTGGACACAAAAAAGCTCCGTAAAAACGAAGCTTTCTCTTTTTGAATATTTGACAGGATCAATCTATTAAACCTAGAGTTTCAAGCCTTTCTTTTGCGAGAATATATCTTGCACGTACATCATCAATTTGCGCTTGAGTTAATTTTTTACCAAGGGTACGAAGCCCTCCAGTCTCATCATTATGGTGAACACCAAACGCAAACTTAAGGTATTCTAAAAGCAACGGTTGAGCATCAAGGTATGATATGGAATTCATAGCCTGAGAAATTTTGTTTGCCTCAGCCCATTCCCCTTTATTGACATATTCCTGCATAGTGACACTGGCTTTTGGAAATATACACCCAACACCTGTGATCCCACCACATGCGCCAGCAAGTCCTGCATGTACAGTTACAGTGTCAACACCAGCCAAGACTTTTAAATCTTTATTTTCTAACATCAGAGTTTCAATTACTGAAACGTCTGTCGTCGATATTTTAAGCGCAGTTACTTCAGGTAGAGCAGCAAGTCTTTTTAGAAGGTCAGTTGAAATTGCATGATAGCCCGCTGCATCGGGGTTGTTATAAGGCATAATTGTTACGCCTGCTTCTTTTGCAGCTGTTGCAGAAAGTGCATAGTATGCATACATTTCTTCATCAGAAGGCACTTCTTTAGTCTTTGGTGGCATGACCATCACAGTATCTACACCAACTGTTGCGAGTTCTTTAACGATTTTGGCAATCTCTTCTTTAGTTTCTGCCGCTGCTCCACTGATTAATGGCACATTGAACTCTTTAGCTATATCAGAAAGGGCTTTAAGTAAAGAAAGACGCTGTTCAGAGCTTAGGTAGCTATTCTCACCTAGGGTACCAGAGCCGACAAGTCCACCCATTCGGCTTCCGCCTTTTCCCTGAACTTTTAAAATATCTGCTGCGTATTTTTGTGTTGCATCAAAGTCAATTTCAAGGGCACCGCTTTCTGACTCTTTAAGCCACGTAAACACGGCCGGCATAACCGTATATCGCCAATCTGCATTATTTGTTTCCATCATATTTCCTCTTATTTAACGGATACAGTCTTTATTGTATACATTATACAATAAAAGGTGCGTCAATTAAATTACTTTCGGCAAAGTCGGAAAATTATTGGGTTACGTCTTCAATAGGCTTAAATAAAACGCTTAAAGTGTATTACAGGTCAACTTTAGTAGACCTTTTAATTCTTTAATTTTTAGTGATTTTTTGAGCGTATTCAATCATTGCACTGTCATTTGAACCTTTTATTAAAACAAGCTCCCTCTAGTGGAAAAGTTTTTTCAATTGAGGTTGTACAGCCTACCTTTGTATTGACAACAGAGCCCTAAAGTCAGATTCGTAACGGTTGGCTCGGTAATCCTCCCATTTTAGCCAACAATCAATCACCGCTTATGGCTATGAAGTTATAGAACGACTTCTTTAAGGAATTGGTTCTCGGCATTCTAGGTTGTTCTTTTTTAAACTTGAACGCGC
>NZ_JAGJEF010000178.1:0-1700 GCF_018100875.1 Pseudoalteromonas sp. MMG012 | reverse complement strand
TAAAGCATTCGCTGAAGAAGCGGCCAATGCTGTAGGTGATGAGTTACGCGGTGAAGATGGCATGAGTGAACAGCTAGAAGATAAAATTCGTGGCATATTACTGGGTAAAGCCTAATGACTAACCAAGCTTCACTCACCCCGATAGGCCGCCCTTCTAAAATTGATTTAAAAGAAGAAATGTCAATTTATGGCGTTGATGTACCTGACGCTGATGAATTTGAAATACCAAACAAAGAAGCTGTTTTTTTGCCGTATCAACAACGTTGGTTTGAAGATGAGGCAGGCGTTTGTATTGCAGAGAAGTCACGACGCACGGGTTTAACGTGGGCAGAAGCTGGCCGCAATGTTTTAACAGCCAGCAAGCCAAAAAAACGCGATGGTAGCAATGTATTTTACGTTGGCTCAAAGCAAGAAATGGCGCTTGAATATATTGCTGCTTGCGCGCTGTTTGCTCGTGCGTTTGATCAGTTAGCCAAAGCCGACGTATACGAACAAACGTTTTGGGATAGTGAGAAAAAAGAAGAGATCCTAACGTACATGATCCGCTTTCCTAATAGTGGATTTAAAATTCAAGCGTTATCAAGTCGCCCGTCAAATTTGCGTGGTTTGCAAGGTGACGTGGTAATTGATGAAGCCGCGTTCCATGAATCATTAGATGCACTGTTGCAGGCAGCAATGGCCCTGCGTATGTGGGGCAGCCGTGTACGAATAATTTCAACACATAATGGTGTAGATAATCTTTTTAATGAATACATAAAAGATGCCCGCGAGGGTAAAAAGCCGTATTCAGTACATCGCATTACCTTAGATGATGCGCTAAATGATGGCTTATATAAGCGCATTTGTTTTGTAAAAAATTGGGAGTGGTCGCCCAAAGCGGAAGCTAAATGGCGACAAGATAGAATTGACGAGTCCCCCAATAAAGACTCGGCAGACGAAGAGTACTTTTGTGTGCCCAAGCGCAGCGGTGGTAACTATTTAAAACGTGTTGTTATTGAGGAAGCCATGACGAAAGGTATTCCAATACACCGCTTAACATGTACCGACGAGTGGATGACATGGACCAAAGAACAGCGCTTTAAAGAAACCGAGCAATTTTGCAAAGACGTGATCCAACCTTTGTTGGATAAACTAGACCCCGAAGAGCAACACGCATTTGGTGAAGACTTTGCACGCACGGGCGATTTAACATCGCTTGTACCACTGCGTATACGTGCCGATTTACATAAACGCACACCGTTTGTTATTGAGATAAAAAATGCCCCGTATGAAGTACAACGACAAGTTGTATTCTTTATTTTGCGCCGACTGCCACGGCTGCGTGGTGCCTCATTTGATGCTACGGGTAATGGTGGCTATCTAGCCGAAGCCTCAGCGTTAGAGTTTGGCATTGAACTGGTTGAATGTGTTCACCTCAGCGACAACTGGTATGCAGAATGGATGCCTAAGCTAAAAGGCGAATTTGACGACCACAACTTAGAAATTCCCCGTCACCAGAACGTACTAGACGATATGTGCCATATCAAGGTTGTTAACGGCATACCCAAGATTAATAAAGGCAAAACTAAAGACCACGACGGCAAAAAGAAAACAGATAAACGCCATGGTGATTTTGCGGTTGGACTATGTATGGCCAACCGCGCTTCATGGATGGAAGGCAGCGCTATCGAGTTTACCGCGCTGCCCAGTGCCAACGGCAA
>NZ_JAGJEF010000177.1:0-1710 GCF_018100875.1 Pseudoalteromonas sp. MMG012 | reverse complement strand
GTTTAGGCCATTAAGGTAATCGCTAGATAACCAATACATCATGGTTTGGCGGGTTAGCCGTGCCTTTTGGGCGCGTATAAGTTCAGTTTTTTATATTTTTGAGCTTATAGTGCATGTAGTTAATTCGATTTTGCTACCTAAGCGATATTTCAGGTTGAACATTGCCAGCTTATTGGTTTTAGTTTTTTGAATGGGTGTCAATGTCCGTTTGTATATGGTGTTTTTTTGTGAATCAATGTGTTTTTAAAGTTAATAAAAGGTGACTTTTGAATAAGTAGGTTGATTCATTACTTTCATCATACGAGCAATTAAATATGAATAACGTGGATATTCATTCTGCTTAGCCCACAAATAGCTTAATGATCCACGTTTCACTTCGCTGTTCATATGTGTACGTGGCGTATACGGGCTAGACGTCTTAAATGAAGGCTCAAACCCTACGACTGAATATCTTTACTACCTTTCACAAATCTAGCCATAAAAATAGCTCAATGCGCCGTACCTCATGTTTATGCGAGTTATACGCCTTAGATGAAGGCTCAAACTCTTCGACTGAATATCTTTATTACCTTTCACTGCAAATTCAGCCATAAAAATAGCTTGATAGAAAATTCATTTGACAGGCTCTCACACTTGTAACTAATATATATGTAACTAGTTACGGAGTTTTACCATGAAGCCATATAATGAGTTAGGGCATGTTGCTTTAGGGACCACCTTAAGACACCTTGCCACACAAGTATCCAAAGATGCAGAAAACACCTATAAGCAATTTGGCTTTGAGATCGAACCTAAATGGTTTCCTGTCTTTTATGTGCTTGCATCAACTGGAGCTGATTCGGTCGTGAATATAGCGAAGAAAATAAGTCATTCTCATGTATCGGTCAGTAAGATTATTAAAGAAATGAAAGTTGCTGATTTAATTGACAGTTATAAATCTAATGAGGACTCCCGTATCACCTTGGTGATGTTGAATGAGAGGGCACTCGCTATGCTTCCTGCAATGCAAAACCAATGTGAAGCGATTGATTTTGCGATGAAGCAGCTCACAGAGGAAACGGGAATTGATCTGTGGCAAGCATTAACGGTCATTGATAGGCATTTAAGGTTCCGTCCAATAAGTTCAAGAGTGAATGAAAATAAAGCCGACATTCATATTGTAGATTACGCACCAAAATATCAGAACGCTTTCAAAGCGTTAAATGTTGAGTGGATCAGCCAATATTGGACGTTAGAAGAACCAGATTATAATGCATTAAATGATCCTGAGGGTTATATATTAAATCAATCAGGCGCTATTCTCATTGCATTGGATAAAGGGAGAGCTGTTGGTTGTTGCGCCCTGATAAAAATCGATAATAATAACTATGAGCTTGCAAAAATGGCTGTATCGCCAGACGTTCAAGGTAAAGGTGTTGGTTTACTTTTAGGTAAGAAAATCATCGAAAGAGCAATTTTGATGAAGGTAAAGCGCCTTTACTTAGAAAGTAATACAGTATTGGTGCCGGCACTTAAGCTTTATGAAAAGTTAGGTTTTAAACCCATAGAGGGCGCAGTGTCACCGTACGAGAGATGCAATGTACAAATGGAGCTCCATTTATCTGATGTGAAACCTAAATAAACGAAATAGGGAAATTGAATACTCCGGGTAGTAAGACACAAAATAGAACATAAACAGATGAAAAGGCATTTAAAAAGCACGTGTCAGAG
>NZ_JAGJEF010000176.1:0-1715 GCF_018100875.1 Pseudoalteromonas sp. MMG012 | reverse complement strand
GCGCCATTGCTGCTGGGTAGAGGTGTATACTCAATGGCGCTGCCATCCATCCAGCTTGCACGGTTTGCCATAGCAATACCTACGGCAAAATCACCGTGGCGCTGTCTGCCGTCACTGCCCTTGTCTGAACCCTTATCAATTTTTGGCGTGCCGTTGCGAACACTGATTTTTTGCATATCACCGAGTATGTCTTGGTGTTTGGGGATATCTAGATTTTGATCTTCAAATTCGGCTTTAAGTTTTGGCATCCACTCACGATACCAATTGTCGTTAAGCATCACCTGTTCAACCATTTCTGTGCCAAAGTGCAGTGCTGCGGCTTCAGCCAAATAACCACCATTACCTGTTGCATCAAATGCCAAGCCTATCAAACGAGGCAAGCGCGTGGTTAAGTGCAGCATTACATGGCGCTGCATGTCGTAAGTGAGGTTAGTTAGCTCAACTAAGAATGGCACACGCTTATATAAATCAAACGCAATTTCTAATGGTACAAATACGGTTAAATCTCCGCGCCTTGCAAAGTCTTCACCAAATGCGTGATTAAACTCAGGGTTGAGTTTTTCTAGAAGCGGATCAAGATGTTCTTTTATCCATGCGTCTATCTCTGAGCGCTGGGCTTGCTCAGTCCATGTAATGAAGTCGTCAGGCGCATCATAACTAATGATGGGTATGCCTTTTTTCATCGCCGCTTCAATCAGCACACGGGCTATGTAAGTACCGCCACCTTTTTTAGGCTCACAAAAGTATTCTTCCCGGGCATCTTCAACGCTTGCCGTATCGTTGATTAAGTCATCAATCCACTTGCTCTCAGTGTCGCGCGTCCACTGCTTTTTTTGGCGTTGGCAAATACGCTGATATAGCCCTTCTTTGCAGGCATCCGAAATAGTAATTGTATGCACTGAATAACGCTTTTTACCTGCTCGGCTATCTTTGATTAGTTCGTTGAATAGATTATCTACACCGTTATGTGTGCTGATCAAACGCACTTTAGCGCCCCACATAGTAAGTGCAAGTGCTGCTTTTAGTACTTCAGCTAAACGCTCATGGAATGCGGCTTCATCAATGGTTACGTTACCTTGCATACCACGCAAGTTTGCAGGGTTAGAGCTGAGTGCTTGAATTTTAAACCCACTCGCAAAGTAAACAACAAACGTTAAAATCTCTTTGCCGTCTTTGCCGTCATCAATAAAGATCTCTTCTTGAATATCGCCTGCCACTTTATCAAATGCTTTGGCCCACATGGCGGCAGCTTCAATAAATTCACGTGCCATCTCTTTATTAGAGCCCACATAAAAATGGTTAGTGCCTTGGGCTTCTTTACTCTTACTGGCTTCTAATACTGCATCTGCGGCTTCAGCCCATGTTATACCTGTGCGTCGGCTCTTTTCTGCAATTTTGAGTGGAGACTGATCGGCAATCCAACGCTTTTGATAACCAAGCAACAGTTCTTTAGGATCAAAGGGAATATAAAGAGGCAGTCCGAATCTCTTTTCATACTCGTCGCATTGCTCTAACTTTTTTTGTAAGTCAGATAGCGCAATCTCTGCAACTAACGCTTGTTCTTCAACTTTTGCTAATTGCGCTTGATTAACTTTGACGGCCATTACGCGATCCCTAAGATTTGATTTTTAATGAGCTGAGCACCTTCCTCTGTTAAGCCCGCTTGGATAGCGCTCTCTTCAACTGCATTGGCCGCTTCTTCAGCGAATGCTTGG
>NZ_JAGJEF010000175.1:0-1843 GCF_018100875.1 Pseudoalteromonas sp. MMG012 | reverse complement strand
ATATGGAGTGGCTGCAAAATTCATTTGGTATTTCACCAGAGGAATTTTGGGGGTATGTAGAAGTTCTGCATAAAAAAGAATTGGTAGACTTATATGAAGATGAAGTCGTTAAAATTTCAGACCAAGTGCTATCTACCTACTTTTTTTATTTATCTGTATTTGAGAAGAAAGTCATATCATTTTCGTCAATAGCCCATCACTTTTACCCTAGTTTTAAAAGAACCATTGTTGACGCCTTAAACCCTGTTATTAGCGCTTTTGATCACAAGAAAGTAGTCACTGAAATTAGATCTGAAATTAAAGGGATATTTAAAGACATCTCAAGCTCTGGTGATTTAAAAAGTTCAATTGAGTTTTTAAATTCATTTTGGTTTGCCCTCCCTACTGAGACATTAATTTTTGCCAATAAACTGATATCTGAGATGCCAATAGTTGTTGAGTCTTGGGAAAGTGAAATATTTGAAGAGGCTAACACCGATGATAACGAATACTCTTTAGTTTCCTTGCTAAGCAGTTTCAGGAATTATGGTGTTGATGAGTTTAAAATGTCTTTTGATTTGCTATTGCAATACCTTTCAAAGAACAAAGGATCTCTTGGTTTTGTAATCAAAACACTTATAGATAGATATAACTTTAAACCTGATGATAGGCGCTACGGATACTATGTTCAGGCTCATGTTGTTGATACGTTAGTTGAACGAATTGATAATGGTGACAATCATCTGTTTTCAAAGATATTTCTTGTGTTAGCCAAGTCTTTTTTAAAGGTGGAGCATACCGAGCATCAGTGGAGACGCAGTGACACAATAAATGTGATTACATTTAGGCTTTCACCCAACGAATACTTAACTCCAATAAGGCAGAAAATATTTAAAAACTTATCAACATTGATGCAGTTACCTGATTATGAACAAATAATCCAAGATTTTTTTCAAGAATTTATTAGTCGGCTAAGGTTTGAAGGAAAAGAAATGGCAGAAGCCGACTTACCATTTCTTATAGAGTTCTTTATTTCCAATTTAGACCACAAAAACACGTCACATTGCCTGATCATGCAAGATCTTTGTGAGCATTTAGATGCTCTTGAGATTAAGTATCCTTCCAAATGGAAGGCTGAGTTCAACAATGCAACAATTGAGTTGTCGAATCTGCTTCTACAGGACAAGCATGAAATGCGCTTGCTAGATATGGGTTACGAAGAATATGTTAAATATCGACACCAATGCTTTGTTGATTACTTTTCAGATACCTCTGTTGAAAAATTTAGTGAGTTTATGAGCCAATGTGTTGCCTTACAGAACTCTCTTTCTGTAAGAGAACGAGACAATTCATTCAAAGTTGGTATTGAAATGGGTTTAAATGCAATAGTCGAAAACCATCATGACCAAATCAAGGAAATTGTATCTACATATATTGGCTACGACGATATATTTAATATACAGCCAGGCTCATTAATATTTAACCTATTCAAAACGTTAAGTAGTTCTGAAGTATGGGAACTAATAAACAGCAAATCATACCGTTGGAAGAAAAGTTGGTGTTCATTCTATTTTTCATTATTACCAGAAGGTGACATTAATGAAGGTACAACGAACTCGCTACTAATTCATCTAAACGATACACCTAGTAAGGAACTTCCAGCTTGGCTTGATTATTTATCTAAGTACCAATCTATAGATAAAGACATTTATATAAAAGTTACAGGTTTGTTAGTTGAAAAATCAGAAGTTGACAACAATTACGCTTTCTCATTACGCCAGTTATTTAATAAAGATTGCGAGTTATTTGGCAAATGGTTTGAAGTTTTTAAATCAGATCCCCAACTAGTGTTTTCTGCGTATTT
>NZ_JAGJEF010000174.1:0-1850 GCF_018100875.1 Pseudoalteromonas sp. MMG012 | reverse complement strand
AATATGTGTAAGCTGAGTACTCTGGCTTTGCCTGTTTTTGAATTATGACTTTTCTTCATATTTTTATTACTGCTCCATTCTTTCTGATGTAAATGACAGAGCTTAGATGGTGGTTTAACGGGGGCTAGTGCTTATATTATTGAATTAAGGATATATTTTGTATAACTGTTGATTTAAACTGCACATTAGTTTGCTTTATATCTTAAGCAACAGAGTTATAAAATTTATTTTTATCAGGATGATATAAAATGTTTAAAAAAACCTTACTAAACCTCGCAGTTCTTAGCTCATTATCATTACAAGCATTTGAATTACAAGAGCACACTATTAATGAGCAAGGCGTAATTAAAAATCAATTAGACTCACAGGTGGTTATTGCGGGTGTTGCTAGCTTCAATGAGACCGACCCCGGGGTGGTATCAGTTAAAGACAACTTGGATGGCACTGTTACTATCCGTTTTAGTGAGTGGGAATATTTAGATGGGGCTCATGCGAATGAAACGGCGTCAAGCCTTACATTATCCAAAGGACGCCATGAATTACTCGATGGTTCAATTTGGGAGGTGGGAAGTGTTGAATTAGGCACTACGTCTCAAACAATTGCATTCACACAAAAAATGCCACAAACCCCATATTTATTTTTAAGCGCTCAATCAGAAAATGGCGTTTTCCCATATGTTGGTAGAGTGAGTAATGTTACTCAGTTAGATTTTGATGCTCAAATTCAATATCAAGAACTTAAGCAAGAGGCAAATACTCAAATGTCTCAAACTCTTGCTTACTTGGCAGTATACGCGCCTAACAAAGAGGGTGAGTTGGATTCTGGTGTTAAATATAAAATAGATCAGATCTATGCGGACCATAATGTAGCGAAGTTTAATACGCATGAATTGTTTTTAGAAGAAGAACAATCAAAAGATACGGAAACTACTCATATTAGTGAAGTGGTTAATATACTGGACGTTGAAGGTCATTTGTTTGCTCAGAGCATCACTAAACGAGGTAATGATACAGTTTCAATTAGGGCAAACAAACACGTTCACCCAGAGCCTGCACCAGTCAGCTGCAAGGAAATTCAAGTTAACGATGCGAGTGCGGCATCTGGTTTCTATAAGCTCGATGTAGATGGCGTAGGTAATATGCCGGAGTTTACAACCTATTGTGATATGGAAACGAAAGGCGGAGGCTGGACGTTAATGGGTATTCGATACGTCACAACAGTGAACTATAGTGGGTATCCGGACATTACCAATTACTTTGTCGAAGTTAATAACATTACTAATTTCGATGATAATTATCATTTATCTGATGCACAGTGGGTTAAGTATAAAAATGTTCAGCAAGAGCTTATGGTAATATCGCCTTCTACCGGGGGCTATGCAATCGCAGATATTGCAGTGCTTAATACTGCGAATTGTATGCCTTTGCAAGATACGCTTGGAGAAGCACCAAATCAGTCAGGAGAGCATCGCTTAAAATTGTATTGGCATGAAGCGAGTGGCTGCACTACCACTGGTACAGATTATACTATGTATAACTATCAAAATATTTATGCTTATATTGGTGGAATGTATAAAGATACCAATATAACAAGCTTGGTTGGAAATCAGACAACCCATGTTTTTGTGCGTTAGTAAAATTAGTCACTTCTAGAAACACCTGCACTGGCGGGTGTTTTTTATAAGTCTCAGCTTGTATGGTGCTTCAATGATGTAGTGTAAGTCATTGCAATCCTGCTTTCGATATTTAGAGCCTGCCAGTTTCGCAAGTTACCCACAGCTTTTTGTGGGTAACTTGTGCGCTTGTGGTGCGTATGCCTGTATGTTTCTAAATTTGAAAAATAATGAATA
>NZ_JAGJEF010000173.1:0-1881 GCF_018100875.1 Pseudoalteromonas sp. MMG012 | reverse complement strand
TTCGGGTAGGAGGTCATCACCATTGCCAAAAGGAGGAGATAGAAAATCAGGAGCGTTCTTAAAGTCAAAAGAGAAAAATCATCCACTCTGACCCCTTTGATGCAATGTGAACGTACACGCTATGAAAGCACATCCATGTGCCTGCATGGCTTGAAGCGCATTGCCTATAGGGATTTAGGTACTTGGGATTTGTCGGGAACAAAATCCCGCCATACGAGTGTATTACTCATCAATTGCTTATTTTCAGGCGTGATAGAAGGGGGAGTGGTGTTATCTGTAAGCGCAGTGGTCGTGGCTAGAATATAGGTGGTAGCTCGTTTTGTTAACTTTGTCTTCCTGACGAATGTCAGGGATCCATTCTTAGTGGTACTTGTATTAATATCGTCTTCCTGACGAAGGTCAGGATCCATAAACAACTTGTATCAGTATTTTTGGTTATCAACAGTCACTTGAAAATTAACCCTTTGTCGCGTTGGCGACAGCAACCAAAGAGGGGCGGCCGCTGGCCCCTCTCTGGACACACCCAGCGCCCCACCATCACGCTGATCTTCGAATAAACAATTGATGTGAACGTAAACGCCATGAAAGCACATTCATGTGCCAGCATGGCTTGAAGCGCATTGCCTATAGGGATTTAGGTACTTGGGATTTGTCGGGAACAAAATTCCGCCATACGAGTGTATTACTCATCAATTGTTTATTTTCAGGCGTGATGGAGGAGTCTTTAAGATGTGTTTGCTATAGTTGGAATATCAACGACTCTGACCCCGTTGATATACTATGAGTAAGTAGCCAGCTTAACTGACCACTTACGTTATCGAGTGAAGTTCATACCGAGTTTATTCTGTCGCATTACATCCTTTGCCTGGTTCATTGCTACATACAACATCGGTGATGGTGACTGTGCCTGTTGGGAGTGGGTTGCCGCCAAGGGTTACGTTGACTCCTGATGCGATCATGTGGTTGATGATACGCTGTAGTGCATCGTTTGCGCCGTTGGCTCTATAGCCAGTGTAGCTCCGTGATTCACTTAAACGGATCCCTTTATCTCGTCCAGAGTTAATAATGGGTTCAAACATAACGGACACATCACCATTTAAGTTCTTAATTATTCCTTTAAACATGAACGAATACGTGGTGCCATCACTCGGAAAGCTCACATTAACCGCGAGATTAACCGTCAGTGCTTGATTGACTATCGCGGTGCCCAAACTGACTGATGCAGACGTTATGGCACCTGCAATATTACCTGTAAAGTAATCGTTAAGAGCGCTTTGAATAGCTGCTTTTTGCTCGGTATACTTGGCAACGGTGTGAGCCGTATTAATATCTGAATATGGCCCTAAAAATGGCCGTAGATGCTCGATGTTTACGCTACCTTGAGCTAAGTCTTCAATCGTATTTTTGGCATGTCGAACATGTGTAACACCTGCTTTAATAGACTCCTTGACTGGAATAGCCCAATACATGACTAAGCCTTCCTCACGCTCGGTCTGATAAGCACTCACTTTATTATTATGTACATCAATAATATGTACTTTACCGCCATTGGGAGCATATTGGATTGCGCGATTTTGCATTTGCTGTTCAGAACATGCATTACAGACAGCAATCATATCACTGGCAAAACTAGACGAACTAAGAAAGGTGCTGCTTACAGCAAGCGAGACGACAACGAAAGTTGAAAATAATTTCTTCATGGTATTTCCTTATAAATTGAAGATTAAGAGGCACATCAGTGTGCACAGAATTAACTGTAGCTTGCTTTATGTGATGTTCAAGTAGAAATTGACATAGTTTGTCGCAAGCTTAAATTGACACACAAGGGGGCAAGTGTGAATTAAAGTTGTATTACCTGTAACCAAAGGGGTTACAACTAAA
>NZ_JAGJEF010000172.1:0-1955 GCF_018100875.1 Pseudoalteromonas sp. MMG012 | reverse complement strand
TTTTTGTTAGTTGCGCTATGTTCAACGCTTGCAGTGCAAATAGGTTAAGTATTTTCAACTACGTGTGAATATCACGAGCCCATAGCTAATCTTTTTATTGCTTCCTGCAATAAAGAGCGTTTTTTAGCGAATACAACATGACAGACGCCTATATTTTTAATCGCTTAGTTTGCTTTAATTACTGTATTTAGAGTAAATTAAGCGCCTATTTGGTAAACGCGATTCAATTATAAACACACCATAAGGATGATGAATGCGCCTTTTTTTATTACTCGTAAGTTTATGTTTTATATTGCTGAAAACCTCGTCAGCAAATGAGCCTGTGCAAAATGTGGGTCAAAAATACACTCAGAAACTGAGCGTAATTCAAACAAAAATGGCCGTTTTAGATGAACAGTTGAAACAGCAAAAAGACCATGCCAAAGGGATTAAACAACAACTGGGTGATGACTTCAAAAAGTTGGAAGAAACACAAACTAATTTAAAAATACAGTTAGCCAACATTAGTAATCAGATCATTCAGCAAGAGAAGGTTTTAAATTTTCAACTTGCTAAGCAAGAACAAAGTCAAAATAAAGAATTGAACGTTTTTGATGGGCGTATATCCGATTTATCTTATGAATTAAATTTTTACAGTATCCTGATAACGATAATTGCTTTGATTTTAGGTTTTTCTACTTCATTTATTGCCATTTATAAAGCGAAAAGCGAAGCAAACGCCGCCTCAGAAAAACATATGTCAGAATGGTTAAAAAACAACAGTGACAACTTAAAAGCACAAGCACAAGCAACATTCCAAGAAATCAATCAAGAGTTAAAAGGCAAGTTTGATAAGTTTGAACAAGATGAAAGTGAGCGGATGCAAAAACTTTCTGAAATCAGACAGGTGAAAGCAAAGTTTATCGATTCTTTAATGCTCGATACACAGTATTTAACGTATAAAAGTTTCGAACATACCCGTTTGAATGTGGATGACTGGCTTGAGATTGGTACTGAATTTTTCTCTAACAATCAATTTAGCCTTTCTATCATCGCATGGGATGTTATAACCTCAAATATTTTTGAGGAAGTCGATGACTTAACCCTTGCAAGTGCGCTGTCTTATAAATCTGCATGTCTTGATAAACTAACGCAGCCTGAAGCAGAAATTAAAACGTATGATGAACTCATTACTCGATTCATTGATTCAGAGCATGAAACAATACAAGAACGGGTTGCAGTGGCGATTCTTAATAAAGGAGTGACGCAAGGTCAATTAAATCAAGCAGAAGAAGAAATTAAAACCTATGATATTCTCATCGCTCGTTTCAGAGAATCAGGCTATCTTGAAGTGCAAGAACAAGTTGCTAAAGCGATGCTCCATAAAGGAATTACACAGAGTGAATTAGCGCAGTTTGACGATGCAATTAAAGCCTATGAAGCGCTCGTTACTCAGTTTAGCAAATCCGAGAACGAATCTGTGCTAGATCAAGTAGCTAAGGCTATGTTTAATAAAGGGGTTAGGCAAAGTAAATTAAACCAGCCAAAAGACGAAATTAAGACCTATGAAGAGTTAATCGCCCACTTTGGTGAATCAGACAACGAAGCCGTGCAAGAGCAGGTGGCTAAAGCTATGCTTAATAAAGGGATCACACAAGGTCAGTTAGAACAGCCAAAAGAAGAAATTAAGGCCTATGAAGAGTTAATTGCCCACTTTGGTGAATCTGACAGCGAAGCCGTGCAAGAACGAGTAGCTAAAGCAATGCTTTATAAAGGGATTTCGCAAGTTCAACTGAACTTACCAGATGATGCAATCAAAACCTATGAGGGGCTCATCTGCCGCTATGGTGATTCAAATAACCCAGAAATAACGGCAATAGTGGCACAAGCACAAATGCGTTTAGATGAGTTACAATCCAGTTAGTGCTATCAACTTAGAGCTTAGTAAGTTTTATGAAAATAAAGGTAAAATAAGC
>NZ_JAGJEF010000171.1:0-1968 GCF_018100875.1 Pseudoalteromonas sp. MMG012 | reverse complement strand
ATGCTTGTTAAAGAATATGACTACATCATGGGCATAGATACCAATACTCGTATTGCAAACGATCAAAAGTTTAGTATATGTACTTATTTTTTTATCATTGGAAAAATACAACAATTCACTGACTCAAACGAGCTTCCACTTTCGAGTGGCTCATTCTTGATTTGTAACCCAAACGAACACATAAACCCTGAAAGAATAGGCTGGTATCTATCTATAAATCACGCACTGAAGTTGCCGTTCGACAACGGAAAGGGTAAATTAGCAGTAATTGTTGATAGCGACAAAGATCACTTACCAAATTTTAACAATCAAACTAAACCTTATTTCCAGGATAACTATCTACATAAACAACTAAAGTTTTGTTATGCATCAGATAAAGACAATGACACCTTATCTGGGCAACTCCTTAAAAAGTGCCATATCAGTTCAAGTGAACTAATGAGAAACCTTACTAACAAAAAAATTACAGACTTAGCTAAAACCGAAACCGATTTCTGTGATTGGTATGCTCGACTGTGAAAAACGACAGGCCTCAAGCATTATGAAATACTTCAATGGATTAAAATGCTTTTGGCTGAATAGCGTGAGGTCAAAATCTATCTTTCTTTATCTAACACACCTTATTTAAAGGCATCACTGATTTAACCAGTAAAATTACTAAATAAGCTAAATCAAGCACTAAATGAAATGACATAACAAACTACTATCACCAATTTCACTTAGCTGCAGCGAAAGCAGTTTTATCACTCAATAGAATTATAATATCAAGACAATCAGGCTTTACGGCCTCACTCCAGTATAAGGCAACGGGATTTCTAAGGTACGTTTTCAGATGAATATTTAACTTCAGGCACGACAAAGCCCTACATCGAGGCAGTTCTGATTTAGCTTTGCGAAAGCTATATTAAGCTATGGGAATATCGCGGTATCGCTCGATTGGAGGTGCTTCGCGCTCTTTTTTGGGGATTATCGTTCGGTGCTCTTTGGCTTTACTTGCCTTCACTTCACCAAACACAAATTTTGCTACACGACTTACTTGCTCTTTGAGCACCGAAAACAAACCAAGTGGCTGCATGGTTTCAATTAAAGACTTTACCGTCATATACGCCCACCCCAACTTTTTAGAAAGCTGAGAAATACTTTGTTGGTAGGTATCTCGCTTATTACGAGTCGATAGTTTGCTGGCTTTGATTTTACTGCTGATCAACGCATGTAACATCAGCATTTTGTGTTGGTGACGAGAGTCATATCGGCTTTTAGAGTCGAATAAATGTAATTGAAGACCATAGAGGGCGTGTGTATTCGCTGCTTGCTGGCCATGAGTAATTTGAGTGTAGCTTTGAAGTAACCGGTAGCCTAGCGGGTGTTTTAAATTAAGCCTCAATGTACGGCTGTAGCGTTTTGTACACTTTTCAAACAACAATGGCTGTTTTTCATCATTTTCAGCGCTTAGAAGCTGACTCAGAGCATTTTTTACCGCGTTGATTGAGTAGCAAAGGTGTTTTGCGATAGATGAAACGCTGGAGTTAAATTTCCCATGTTTAGCGTGGTGATACGCAATATGGCCAAAAACTAATGTCTGGGTATCAGATTTAGTTTCATGCAGCACTTCTAATGAGAAGAAGACTTGCTTCTTTTTACCTTGGTTGCCCAAGTTTTGCTTTGCACTTGGTGCAAATTTATTTTTTTGGTTGTGACTCAACTCATTTTCGACAAGAACGTCGTCAGCAAATTTTTAACTACCTACTAGACACAGGATCACCCCACGGCTAAGATAGCCATATAAACACTTTCGAATGTTTATGAAAGCCACGTTGGAAACTTAATCTGAGTTTCTTTATCGCGGTTTTTTGCTTTCTGGCGTTCGCTAAATCGCCTCCGTCATGCGCGACGAAGCTATAGATTTTGTAGGAAATGGGTGTTTTTGTAGGAAACGATATTTTTAAAATGCGCTGAAAGCGAGAGGGG
>NZ_JAGJEF010000170.1:0-1970 GCF_018100875.1 Pseudoalteromonas sp. MMG012 | reverse complement strand
GGTTCATGGTCGTAACTCCTAAGATGCTAGTAATTGACGAATTTCAGAAACAGCGGCACTTTTCTCTTTGAGTGTGGGCCGCTTAATGATCCCTTCATGGTTCGGGAATACTTCTGCTAAGGGTTTATTTATGACCCTTGAAATACAATCGGCAATTTTTAACGATTTGGAATGACCATTTATTGTGTGAGAAACCGCAGCTAATTTAACGTCCAGAGCCTCAGCTATCATAGATAGTGTGTAGCCCTCGGCTGCAATTGCTTGTTTAATTTCCTTTGCTTTCATAGTAAAGTACCCTTTGGTTAACCTTTTGTATGGTTTTGGCGAACGTTGCAAAAGGTTTGTTTAAGTTGAGTTTAGTATAGGGTTCAAATGTGAACCCTGTCAATAAGTTTCCCACATATGAACCATTATTTAGTTAAAGAAAGAGAACGCTTAGAGCTTCAGCAAAAGCAAGTCTATGATTCTATTGGTGTTGGAAAGTCAACATATTATAGATGGGAGAGTGGAAACCCGATACCGTCAGATAAGCTGGCTGATTTAGCGCGTCTGGGGTTTGATGTTAATTATGTAGTTACAGGACAAAGGCTTAGTAAAAGTGAAGATAGCGTAACATGCTTTACACAAGACAATTTAAAAAAGGCAATTAGCTCGTTTATTTACAACACGGCCGAATTAGGTCTATTAACGAAAGCACCTAATACAAATGTGTCATCTCTAGTCGATATGGCTGTCTATAGCTTATATAAAGAAATTGGGCAGGATTATTTACCTGTCAAAGTTGCTGAAACCGATTTAAAAGCGAAGTAATTAATTATCATCCAAAGGTAGTTTAATTAAATTTGCGGAGCTACCTTGTAGGCTGCTTTCACATAATGCATTGAACTCTTCAGCTTCTTTCTTCCAATCTACTAGTGCGATATATTTCAAGAATTGATCATTAATGTCATCAATTCTGTTTCTTTTTCTTAGTAACATATACGCTTTAGCCCCTAATCCCTCAGCTTCAAATGCATCAGCAAGAGCATAATCTTTCGGCCCTCCCCGTAATCTAAACGCGGAATGTAGAAGTGCCCCGATTAATACAAGCAATAACGCGAAATATAAAGCACTAAACATTTTGATTCCTTTGACTTAATTTATTTTTCCATATGAAAATTAGTAAAGGCATTGTTATTATCACTGTAATTGCGATATTGCCCGTATTTATACCGACTGTATAAAGTTGTGTTAAATGATGAGTGCCAAAAAGATCTAACTCGAAATGTCTTATTGTTTGTAATAACGCTAATAATGAGTACGCAACCATTATGCTTAATGAAGTAAATCCGATACTTATTTTATGTCTCCAATGGACAAAAAAGATCACGAAAATGCAAAGAACATCTAATGTTGCCCAAGTCGCATACCAATAAATAAGGTTGTCATCTGAGCTTGATACAAATTCATTTAGAAAAGGCTCAATCCTAAGATTGATAAATTGTGATAGAACCCAGACTACAGCTGCAATATAGTACGAACGAGAACCTATTTTTATACCATACATCACCATTGGTGCGATGACAGAAACCAACCATATCCATGTATTTATCTCGTGCAACTTATTTTCGTAGTCTGGAAACATCTTTACAACTCAACTCATTAAGGCATTTTTCTTTGAAAAAAATAAGATGGGTAAGTTGGTGCAACAGCCCTAGGTTTATTACCAGGATCATTACCACTGCCATTCCCACCCGATACTAAACTCAATAGCTGATCTGGCAAGGTTGTCGTCAAATTATTCTTTATGTTTTTTTTCATACTTAAAAGTCCTCTAAATTTGGAGCTTGAAGCTTACCACTTTAAATGTACTTATCTTTTAAACTAGATTAAAAAAAACATCTAATGAGTTAGATTCCTTGCTAAACCCACATTATTAATTAACAACAATATAACACTTGGGTTAATGTTTTGTATAGTATGGTTAATGC
>NZ_JAGJEF010000017.1:0-83807 GCF_018100875.1 Pseudoalteromonas sp. MMG012 | reverse complement strand
CTTTAGTATTATCACTGATTATATATGCCTACAATGATGGCACTCAGGATCCGTATGCAGCTTAAACTCTCGTACAGAGAGGCTCATCCCATCCACTTGACGCATACTGCTACCTGAAACATGTCCCAACAACACATTCACGGCAGAAAGCGCTTGCATCGACCCTATCATACCCAGCAATGGCCCTAATACACCAAAATTATCACAATTAAGCGGTGCTTCTTCATCACTTTGCGGAAATATACACGCGTAGCACGGCGATGGTTGCCTAAAATCAAAACACATGACTTGCCCATGCGTCCCAATTGCCGCCCCAGAGATTAATACGCTTTTTTGTGTTTGGCAAAAGTGATTCAACAAATAACGTGTTTGATAATTGTCACTGCAATCAAGCACAATATCTGCTGAACTTAAATGCTGCATGATATTATGCCTATCAATGCGTACATGAACGGGCTGCAAATCAATTTGGTTATTCAAACTGGCCAACACTTTACTCGCGGCTTTTGCTTTTCTCTGCCCTAAGTGATTTATCTTGTATAAAATTTGCCGCTGTAAATTAGATAAATCCACTTCATCGTCATCAATAAACGTCAATTTACCAATGCCAGCAGCGGCCAAATACAACAAAGCAGGACTCCCTAACCCACCACAGCCGACAACACAGACATGTGCATTTTTTAATTTTAACTGCCCTTGCATCCCTACTTCACTGAGCAGTAAATGTCGGCTATAACGGATCTGCTCTTTCTCTGTTAATACCAGTGGTTCATCGTTCAAAGAAGAGGGAGCGCCTTTGCTAGGTTCAACCATTGATCATAACTTGTAATTGCGAGATAGCCGCTTCATAGTCATCTGCTTCAGTAATTGCTCTTACCACAGCGACACTACCCACTCCAGTCTCTGCAACTTGTGTAGCACGCGTTAAATCTATCCCACCAATCGCAACCGTTGGATATGTATCACGCATTAGTGGCACAAAGTGCTGTAACTTTTCTAAGCCTTGAATTTGGCCCGTCATATCTTTAGTCGTTGTCGGGTAAATAGCGCCAAACGCTAAATAGCTTGGCCTATAGTTATGCGCACGAACCATTTCATAAAAGCCGTGCGTTGATACACCTAAGCACAACCCAGCGCCCTGAATGGCAGCTAAATTGGCTTTATCTAAGTCCTCTTGACCTAAATGCACACCATATGCGCCGTGCTGAATAGCTAACTGCCAATGATCATTGATAAAGACACGCCCTTGATATTTTTTGCCTAAGGCAATCGCAGTTTCAATATCCTGCTCTAAGGTCGGCGACTGAGCGTCTTTAACGCGTAACTGTACTGTTGGTACACCCGCAGCCAAACACTTTTCGACCCAATCGAGCGTATCAACGACAGCATATAAGCCTAACTCCCCTCCCGTACTGGCAAACCCCGCTGAAAAGTTAAACTCAGAGGGTGTTTCCAACTCAAGTTCATCACCTAGCCAGCTACCAGCTTCTATTACTTGCGGAAAATACTGTAATTCTTCTGGAAAAGACGTATGAGCCACAGGCCCTATTCCTTCACCATAGCGCCTACCAAAATGCAGCCCCTTGTTGATATAGGCTTTACCCAAAATAAACGCATCTTTAAGTGGGTAGCCTTTGGCCAAGCAGGCTGCAATAGCAGACGCGAGACTGCATCCAGTACCATGGGTATGCGGTGTAACAACCGCTTCATTCCCCAACCAATACTCCTCTTGCTCATCTGACAAAGCAAAATCGACACAGTACCCTTTAGGGAAGTCCCAATGTCCGCCTTTAATCACAACAGACTTAGCACCGAATGCTTGGAGTTTCTGGGCGGCTTCTTTCACAGCACTAGGACCAATTAAATATACCCCAGTGAGCAGCTGTGTTTCATGGGTGTTCGGTGTGATCACGTCAACTAAAGGCAGCAGGTGGGTTTTCAGGGCATCCACCGTATCTTCTTCTGTTAATAAATCCCCACTGGTTGCTATTGCAACTGGGTCATACACAATTACCGGAGGCTCTGCCCATGTTCGTTTATAGTGACTCAAATGTTCAGCAACCAACTGGATTTGCTGCACGTTTGCCAACATGCCAATTTTAATCACTTTGGCTGGCATATCGTGAATAAGCGCTTGGAACTGAGATTCAATGACATCTGTTGACATAGCATTGAGCGCTTCAACCCCTAAACTATTTTGTGCCGTCAACGCCGTTATCACAGTACAAGCATGCACATTAAAACTTTGCATTGCCTTAATATCAGCTTGAATACCAGCGCCTCCGCCAGAATCAGACCCAGCTATACTCCATACAACATCCGCCATTAAGGCTCCTTAAAATTGTTCTCATTCGTTTCTATCATGGTTCTTCACGTCATCATTATTGATGCCAAAAAGGCATACCCATGGTTGGCGTTGAAGGGGCTGCAACCTCTTTTTCCGGCATCGCTTGTGCCAGGTAAGCAGCACGCCCTGCACTGACCGCGTGAGAAAAAGCGCTCGCCATAGAAACAGGGCAACCAGCCCCTGCAATCGCAGAATTCAATAACACCGCATCGTACCCCATTTCTAACGCTTGGCAAGCGTGAGAGGGCAAACCAAGACCTGCATCAACTATCAATGTCATATTAGGTAAGCGCTCTCGAATGGTTTTTAGGTTATAAGGATTCAGTAACCCTTTACCTGTGCCGATGGGTGCCCCCCAAGGCATCAGCACCTCACAGCCTAATGCCGCTAAACGTTGACACAAGACCAAATCATCGGTGCAATAAGGTAGTACTTTAAACCCATCGTTTAATAATATTTCAGTCGCCTCTAACAAGGCAATTGGATCTGGCTGCAGATTATATTCATCCCCAATCAGTTCTAATTTTATCCAATCGGTTACAAACACTTCTCGACACATTTTTGCCAGCGTTACCACTTCTTTTACACTGTGACAACCCGCGGTATTGGGCAGTACTTTCAATCCTGTGTCTTTAATTAACTGCCAAAAATCCTCACCAGCAGCCACTGAATTTTGTCGACGCAATGACACAGTCACTATTTCCGAACCGGTCGCTACAATTGATTCTTGCATAATTTTTGGTGATGGATACAGCGCAGAGCCTATCAGCAAACGATTAGAGAATGTCTCTCCATAAATAGTTAACGGGGTGTTCTCACGCATAATCTATCCGCCTTGAATAGGGGACAGTAAATCAATGCTATCCCCTGCTTTAAGCACCATTTCAGCACAGTGGCTACGTGGCACAAATTCGCCATTGACCGCCACGGCAAAAGGTTCTTTCGCCCCTTTAGCCAAAATGAATTCACGTAAATTTGGCGTGTTCAACTGTGTCGTTTCACCATTAAAAACTACTTTCATAACAACCCTTTACTAAGTGCTTCAGACACCAAAGCCGGTGCAAGTAAATAACCGTGGCGATACAACCCGTTAATACGTATCACATTCCCACAATGTTCAACACGCGGCCTATTATCACTAAACGCAGGCCTTAAACCAGCATTAATAGCCATCACTCGCGCTTCACAAAAGCCACTGTGTACGGTATAGGCGGCTGACAGCAACTCTAGCGTTGAACGTACAGAAATAGGGCCATTGTCTTGCGATTCAATCTCAGTTGCCCCTATCACAAACTCATTATTTGGCTTAGGCGCAATATAAATTGGATAGCGGGGATGCATTAATCTCACAGGTCGATTGAGTTCAACCTCTGGTGCATGCACTCGTGCAACCTCCCCTCTTACACCGCGTAAATCTGCCGACTCATTTTGTGCACCAAGTCCTCGACAATCAATGACCCTATCAAAATACTGGCCATCGACAGTCATAAACTCGGTTGTAGCCGTCCTGAGCGTGATATGACGATTAAACTGAAATTGCACGCCTTTCTTTTGCAAATAGGAAAAACTAGCCCGATAAAATGCCAAGTTATCTAGTTGCCCTTCACATGGTAAATACAATCCTTGATGAAACCGCCCTGCCAATTCAGGCTCAAGTTCATTAATATATGCGCTGTTTAATACTTGTGCTTCCTGACCTTTTAAGGGTTTTAAACGCTGGGAAAAGCTATTTAGATCGCCTTTATCTTGCGCATGAGCAACGATTAATGTGCCCATTTGCTGAAAAAATACCGGTTCAGGTAACTTCGCTAACAAACTTGGCCACATTGCCATTGATTTAAGGCCTAGCTCTGCCAAATCAGTTTCACAAATGACTGACTCAGCCAATGGCGCCAACATCGCAGCAGCTAATGCACCAGCACTACTACTGGCATGTTCATCGCTGGCTTCGTAGACACTAACATGACACTTTTCATGTAACATTAGCGCAGCCACACGCCCTACCAGCCCAAGCCCTAAAATCGCAACTTTTGGTTTGCCCATCATAACGCCCTATTCACACGTGACAGTGGTGTACCCAAGACAAGTTACATCACGTATTCCACATTATATAACTTGCCATTAGATAAAAGTGAGGAAAACGCCCTCAGTTCAAGCGTATTGCATTAGACAGCTTTGTGATAAATTTCAGAACCTGTGCTTTTAAATTCATCTGACTTTGCTTTCATTTCAGCTTCCACATCGACCATTTTTATTTCAATGGCATCACCTACATTATTCGGATCAATACCACGGGCTTCTAAGTCTTTTGCATAATCACGTACTTCTTGAGTGATTTTCATTGAGCAAAACTTAGGCCCACACATAGAACAGAAGTGTGCCACTTTTCCGGACTCTTGCGGCAAAGTTTCATCATGGTATTGGCGAGCTCGGTCAGGGTCTAATCCTAGGTTAAACTGATCGTGCCAGCGGAATTCAAAGCGCGCTTTTGACAGTGCATTATCACGTACCTGTGCGCCGGGGTGACCTTTGGCCAAATCAGCAGCATGTGCTGCAATTTTATAAGTGATCAAGCCTTCTTTTACGTCTTCTTTGTTCGGTAAGCCAAGGTGCTCTTTTGGCGTCACATAACACAACATCGCACAGCCATACCATGCGATTTGTGCGGCACCAATTCCTGAAGTAAAATGGTCATAGCCAGGGGCAATATCAGTCGTCAATGGACCTAAGGTATAAAAAGGGGCTTCATGACAATGCTCTAACTGCTCCTTCATATTCTCTTCTATCATGTGCATTGGCACATGACCTGGCCCTTCAATGAACACCTGTACGTCATGTTTCCAAGCCAACTTAGTGAGCTCACCCAATGTACGTAGTTCAGAAAACTGTGCTTCATCATTAGCATCAGCAATAGAACCAGGACGCAAGCCATCACCTAAAGAGAAACACACATCATACTGCTGCATAATTTCACAAATATCTTCAAAGTGCGTGTATAAGAAGTTTTCTTTGTGGTGCGCTAAACACCACTTCGCCATGATTGAGCCACCACGCGATACAATGCCAGTCACACGCTTTGCCGTCATTGGCACATAACGTAACAATACACCCGCATGAATAGTGAAGTAATCTACGCCTTGCTCAGCTTGCTCTATTAAGGTATCGCGGAAAATTTCCCACGTCAGATCTTCAGCAACGCCATTCACTTTTTCCAACGCTTGGTAAATAGGTACAGTACCAATTGGTACTGGTGAGTTGCGTACAACCCATTCCCGAGTTTCATGAATGTAACGTCCAGTCGATAGATCCATAACTGTATCTGCCCCCCAGCGGGTAGACCAAACTAATTTCTCTACCTCTTCTTCAATTGATGAAGTCACCGAAGAATTACCTATGTTCGCATTAACTTTTACTAAAAAGTTACGGCCAACAATCATGGGTTCTGACTCAGGGTGGTTGATGTTGTTAGGTAAAATAGCACGGCCGCGGGCAATTTCATCACGGACAAACTCTGGAGTAATAAATTCCGGAATAGAGGCACCAAAAGAGTTACCCTTATGCTGCTCAGCCAAAATCTCTTTTCGTAGTTTCGCACGGCCCATGTTTTCGCGTATTGCTACGTATTCCATTTCAGGTGTTACAATACCTTGGCGTGCATAATACATCTGCGTGACATTCTTACCCGGCTTTGCGCAACGGATTTTTGGTAAATGCTCAAAACGAAGGTGATCAAGTCCTTCATCAGCCATACGCTGTTGAGAAAACTGAGAAGTAACAGAGTCTAACCACTGTGTATCCTCACGTGCATCAATCCAAGCTTGCCTAAATTTAGGAAGACCTTCACGAACATTCAATTCAAAGTCAGGATCGGTATACGGGCCCGATGTATCATAAACACGAATAGGTTCATTTTTCTCATAGATGGGATCTTCTTCTGTCCCTCCTACAAAGCTGTCTGATTGAATGATTTCACGCATACCAACACGTACACCAGCTGCGCTGCCATCAACATATACTTTATGAGAACTGGGGAAAGGTTGTCCGGTTAAGTTATAAATATACTCAGATGCTGCTGCTCGAGTTTCACGACGGGACGGTTTGCTACTATTATTTGACATGACTTGCCTCATTATTATTTAAGGTGTCTTGTCAGAACTCCAATAAAGGAGCGAGATGAGGTGGCCCTCAGAAGATCTAAATTATGTCACTTCAACAGTGTCATAATTTATGGCAGCCTACAAACTTTATGCTTGCAATACAGGCAGCTTGTTCCCTACGCAGGTGTTAGCCTGATCAGGTTCACGGATCCCGCACGAATGCGATCTCAGCCCAATGGGCACTCCGACAAGTAACGAATTAGAGACGAGTCTACTTAAGAACGGATTAACCTGCAACGATAGATTTAAATTTTAAGCGTGGCTGACCATTTAATATTAAATCTCCATTTTCTATTTTCGTCGGTACACCAATTTCCAGCATGTTCAACAGCAGTTGTTCCGTTTCATTAATTGACCCTTCGCAAAACTTTCTAGTCATCCCTATATTACTTACAAACAGTTGCTCACTTTCTATGCGACCAGCACCAAAGAATCGATTACACCCAGTAAAGCCGTTCACTTGCATTGCTTCTATAAACTGTAATGAAATAGCCGAGTCTAAGATCACTTCCTTACCTATATGAGTAAGTTGCCATTGTGTATATTTTAGTTGCTCATTGCTTACCTTCCCTGTTGACGAACAACCAACTAAAAAAGCGCCCAACGCGCATAAAAACATGCTGATTTTCATGGTAAACCAAATAAAACTGAATTAAAGCTAGTATACACTGTTATTCATTTTCAATTGTGAAAACCATACTTTTTATGGACAAAAAAAACAAAAATCAACTGAAAACACATTCAATTTCCTTCTCTAGGTACGGCTTTCCTCGAGCATTCACTGATGTCCATGTAATCACCGCATCTAACATCACTTTGGCATCAGCCTTTCTCACTAGCCGCTGGATAAATTGCGATTTAAGTTTGCTTACTCTGACAGCCTCGACTTCGACAAAAAAAGCATCTCCAGGTTTCAATGAACTTTTATAATCGACTTCTGAGCGGATCACTACCAAGTTAATTTTCCGTTTTGCTAACTCGGCAAAGTCCAGCCCTTTAAACAATAAAAATTCATGCCTTGCATGCTCTAAATAGTTAAAATATACACTGTTGTTTACTATCCCTTGTAAGTCACATTCATAATCTCTTACTTTAAAATCTACTGAAAAAGGCACAAACACTTCCTGAAAACAAAAATTGAATGTTTTTATACCATATTTCTAGATGATAATGATTCTAAGTTGTCCTGCTTTTGCTAAAATGTTGCCAACTCAAATGGAACCATTCAAAAATATGATAAAGCTAAAACTCTCATGCCTTGCTGCTACACTTTTACCCTTAATTTCACCTTCTGTTATCGCGGATGACAAGAACATTGAACAAATTGAAGTCATAGGAGATTTTCATAAAGAAAGCTTACTCACACTCAGTGCCAGTGCCTCTGTATTTGACCAACAAGCGTATACAACCAGAGGCGCTTCATACTTAGATGAAATTTTAAACAGTGCTGCAAATGTTAATTTCACCGCTGGAGCATCTCGTGGCCGCTTTATCCAAATACGTGGCATCGGCTTACGTTCACAATTTGTTGACCCAATCCACCCAAGTGTAGGCATGCAAATTGATGGTATTAATTATTCAGGCTTAGGCGGTAGCGCGTTATTGTTTGATGTTGAACAAGTGGCGATTTACCGCGGACCACAAGGGACTCGATTTGGTGCTGATGCTATGGCTGGCATGATCGATATGCAGTCAACTGCACCCACATCAAGTAATGCACTTAATTTAAAACTTGGTATCAGTAATTATAGTGGTAAAGAAGCTGGTATCGCTGCGGGCACAGGCATTACCGAAGATACATCAGCCCGAGTGAGCTTTTTTAAAAAACGTTCTGATGGATACGTAGACGGGCTCTATCTAAACAAACCAACTAATCAACAAGATGAACAAGTAGCACGATTAAAGCTACACACCGTGTGGAGCAATACACTAGAAACACACATTACTGCACATAACATAGATATTGATAATGGCTACGATGGTTTTACCTTAGACAACAGTCGCAATAGTGTTGCCGATGAACCTGGAAAAGATAACCAAAAAAGTAATGCCATCGCACTTAGTGCTAAATATAGCGGCAGCGAACTGTTTAATTTAGACATGACCACCACGCATTTAAACGCTGATACACTGTATAGCTATGACGAAGATTGGGTATGTAATGACTCGAAACAACCAGTATTATGCGCACCAGGACTTCATCCATATAGCTATAAATCAAAAGACAGTTACGCTCGCGATCATCAACGCGGTACATTAGAATTCAGATTATCGGGTAAAGACAGTGATTGGGTAACTGGGTTGTTCGCACAGCGTCGTGACGTAGAGCTTACACGCGAGTACACCTATAATGACCCTGACTTCAATTCTAATAATAGTGTCAGCCAAATCGCGTTATACGGACAAAAAATAACACGCTTAGCAGAAAACCTTGATCTCATCACTGGTGTACGTGCTGAGCGATACAGCACGGACTACTTTGATAACAATCAGATCATAGATAAAACTGACGACACCATGTGGGGCACAAAACTCGCATTAGAGTATCAGGTTGTACCTCGCACAATGATTTACACCAGCCTATCTCGCAGTTACAAAATAGGCGGTATCAATGGCGAAGCTCTCGCTAAAGCGAATGACGAAGGCCTAAGTGTACCAACCGAAAATCATACGTTTGCACCTGAATATCTGTGGAATGCCGAGTTTGGCGTAAAAGGACAATCACAAGATCAACGTCACACGCTAAGTTTAAGTGCATTCTACATGCACCGAGAAGATATGCAGCTAAAAGTCTTCCAGGTACAAGATCAGCAGTTTGCGGGCTATATAGCTAACGCTAGTAAAGGCCGTAACTACGGCTTAGAATTAGAAGGCAACTTTCAATATACTGACCGATTAAGTTTTACCTATAGTGCCGGCTATCTTGATACAAAAATTGAAGACTTCATTACTCAAAGCGGCATAGACCAAGATGGTCGAGAGCAAGCACAAGCACCAAGGTATCAATATGCTATACGGGCCAACTACTTCCTAAGTGATAACTTAGAAGCACAAATTGGCATTGAAGGAAAAGATGATTATTACTACTCAAATAGCCATAACGCACAATCGGACAACCAAAACCTAATCAATGCAAGTATTAGTTACTATGGCGAAAACTGGACACTGACAGCATGGGGGCGTAATTTAGCAAACCGTGATGTGCCTGTGAGAGGGTTTAGGTTTGGTAATAATGCATTAAAAGATTATGACACTGAAACCTTTGTGCAGTATGGAGAACCACGAGTTGCCGGACTAACATTGAGCTATCAATTATAAATTAGACAGCTCATCTAACAAAAAAGCGCTCAATCATCGAGCGCTTTTTTGTATTACCCAGTAACCGTATTTACTCGACGTCAGGTAAATTACGCCCATAAAACACTTCTTGAATTTCACGATTCAAACGCGTGCGGATCTCTTCTTCCTCATCGCTACTCAAATCATCTGTCGTAATACCGAATAAGTACGTATTAAGGTCCGTTTCTTTTAGCATCATTTTTGTGTGAAATAAGTTCTCTTGATACACATTCACATCTAACATTTGATAGGCTTCTTTTGTATCTTCGCTCATGTAATTTTGAATCGAATGAATCGCATGATCAATGTAATGCTTTACCCCACTAATATCTCTCGTAAAGCCTCGTACACGGTAATCAATCGTAACCACATCAGACTCTAGCGAATGAATTAAGAAGTTAAGTGCTTTTAGTGGCGAAATTACACCACAGGTTGACACTTCAATATCCGCTCTAAAAGTACATATGCCGTCATTCGGGTGCGCTTCAGGATAAGTATGCACACAGATGTGGCTTTTATCTAAATGCGCCACCACAGATTCAGGCAATGGTCCTGGCGTTTCATTACTATCAAAAGTCTGCTGTTCAACAGGTTCTTCTGATACTAATATCGTCACACTTGCCCCTTGAGGATCGTAATCTTGACGCGCAATGTTCAATACATTAGCGCCAATAATATCCACTACGTCTTTCAAAATATCCGTTAGTCGATCAGCACTGTACTGCTCATCAATATATTCTAGATACTCTTTACGCTGTTGCTCTGTTTTAGCATAGCAAATATCGTAAATACTGAAGCTTAAACTCTTAGTTAAGTTGTTAAAGCCATGGAGTTTAATTTTATCAAAGGGCTTGTTCACGATAGACAACCTTTAAACTGTAAATCTGCGATGCAGAACGAAAAGTTCGCGGATTTTATACGAAAATTAGACTATGAAAAAGGGTTATTTTACACCACCAGCTACGACTTCATGACTATGCGTAATTTTTACTGATTTATCAAGCATTAACGCCACAGAACAATACTTTTCAGCTGACAATTGAACGGCTCTTGCTAAGTGCTTTTCTGACACATCAGTACCAGTCACAACAAAGTGTAGATTCATTTTGGTGAATACTCTAGGTGCTGACTCTGCGCGTTCGCTGGTAAGTTTTACTTCAACGTTTTCAATTTGTTGTTTTGCTTTTTTTAAAATACTCACCACATCAACAGAAGAGCAGCAACCAGCAGACATCAGTACCATTTCCATCGGGCTTGGTGCTGTGCCATCTGCACCGGTATCAAATACTACTGCATGTCCTGACTCTGAACGACCAATAAACGTGTCGCCTTCTACCCATTTTACATTTGCTTGCATGCTACTACCTCTTTATAAACTATAACACCGCCTTAAGGCGGTGTTATAAAAATCATTGACTGCCTTTATCGCAGTGTCTACTTAGCTTAAACTGCTGAATCAAATAAGTTCTTAACCAAGCCAGCAAATTCTTCAATAAATGCGTTTTGCTCTACCGTGACATGTTGATCTGTCACACTTGAAAGCACTTCTTGTAAGTCATATACAATGCCATCGACCTCACGCACAATCAAGCTACGTTGTTCTGTTGTGAGCTCTGTATGTTGTTCGCAAATGCGAATGACATTTTCAGCTATCACATCTTCGATTAACTCCATCACTTTTGGCGCACCAGGCTTTATCTCACCTGGCTTTTCAAACAAGGTTAAATTTTGCGTTAAATACATGACTAACTCGTCATATCCTTGCTTATCTAACACCATACTTTGCCCACCTGATTGTATCAAAGATATCTCCTATTGATTTAAGCAGAAAGTAAACCCTATTGCTACTTTTGTAGCCTCGACAAATAGAAAAAAGCAGCCAGAGCTGCTTTTTATCATTCTAAAGACTTGGATAATACGGGAGTTTATCCCGAGAACCAAGCTTACCAGTACCTTTAATCGATATTTAGACCTGGACTTAATGCGCCTGGTAATGTCACTTTTTCAAGCTCCACTGAAGCGACTGGATACGCGCAGTAATCAGCGGCATAATAAGCACTTGCTCTATGATTACCCGACGCCCCAATCCCACCGAAAGGCGCAGCACTCGACGCGCCAGTAATTGGGCGGTTCCAATTCACAATACCAGCTCGAATACGGCGTAAGAAATAGTCATAATCGGCTTCGCTATCGCTCAATAAACCTGCTGATAAACCAAAGCTTGTATCGTTCGCTTTTTCAATTGCCGCATCGAAATCATCAAAACGGAACACTTTCAATAATGGACCAAAATGCTCATCATCAGGGAAATTAGCAACGTTTGAACACTCTAAAATACCCGGTGTTACAAAACCAGTTCCATTCGTATGCGTCAACTCAATCAAAGCCTCAGCACCCAAATCAAGGAGCTGTTGTTGTGCAGCAACCATACCCGCAGCAGCTTGTGAAGAGATCATTGATCCCATGAACGGCTGTTCGGCATCATCAAAGTGACCCACTTTAATCGCTTTCGTTGCGCGAATAAGGTGTGCCAGAATTTCATCGCCTTGAGCACCTGTTGGTAAAAATAGCTTTCGCGCACAAGTACAGCGTTGGCCACTAGAGATAAATGCAGATTGAATAATGTCATGTACCACTGCTTTTGTATCAGTGGCACCTTTAACGATCAGTGGGTTATTCCCACCCATTTCCAACGCCAAAATCTTACCCGGCTGACCTGCGTACTGCTCATGTAAAATATGACCTGTACGTGAAGAGCCAGTAAAGAACAAACCATCAATCCCTTTATGAGACGCTAACGCTTTGCCGGTTTCAACTTCACCTTGTACTAGGTTAATCACACCTGCTGGCAAGCCTGCTTCTAGCCAATACTTTAATGTTAGCTCTGCAACCTGTGGCGTTAATTCTGATGGTTTGAAGATAACCGTATTACCAGCCAACAGAGCTGGCACGATATGACCATTTGGTAAGTGACCTGGGAAGTTATAAGGACCAAATACAGCCACGACCCCATGTGCTTTATGACGAATCACCGCACGCCCTACCGGCATTGCATTTTCAACTGTCCCCGTTCTTTCTTGATACGCTTTTTCAGAAATTGCTATTTTCCCCACCATAGCACCCGCTTCAGTGCGCGTCTCCCAAAGTGGTTTACCGGTTTCTTTTGCAATCGCAATGGCAAGCTCTTCACTATTGGCCTTTAGCACTTCAGCAAAACGTTTAACGATTGCTAAACGCTCAGAGAACTCCAAATCACTCCAGCTAAAGAATGCCTGACGAGCAGCGTTAACGGCTGAGTCTACTTGTTCAGCAGATGCCGCATTTGCACGCCAAATCACGTCATTATTCGCTGGATTAACTGAATTAAATTCAGTACCTTGGCCTATAGCCCATTCGCCATTTATCAATTGAGCAGGATGTGTTGTCATAATTAGTCCCTACAAATTAGAGTGTTGAGATGCTGACCGAGTCACCATCCACGATATTTAGTGCCGTCGCAATTTCACTACCAATGATAACTTCATTGCTGTTGCTATCAAAATGAAGATCTGCAACTGTCGCGCGATACCCAACAAGTTTATCATTTGCAATCATCACAGGGAAACCACCGCTGTTATCACCAATTTTCACTGTTTTACTCTGTGCCCCGCGAACTGTACGAATATTGTCTACCTTCGCTTCTACAGTGGGTCCCGCGTCGAAAATATCGACATAGCCATTAAAAGTAAAACCTTCACTTTTCAACAACTCTATGGCAGGACGTGTATTATCGTGTACTTTTCCAATCACGTCTTGCGCTGCTTCTGTGAGCAAATTGACATAAATCGGGTACTTCGGCATTAACTCAGCAATAAAGACCTTTTGGCCAATACCTGTTAGGTAATCTGCCGTAGGAAAATCCATTGAGAAGAAATGCTCTTCTAGCCACTGCCAAAATGGACTCTGACCGGTGTCGTCTGATACCCCACGCATTTCTGCAATAACGGTATCTGCAAAACGTTGCTGGTGTTGTTTAATAAACATAAAGCGTGATTTCGACAGTAATTTACCATTCAAGCCTTTGCGATAACCATCTTTGAGAAACAAAGTACACAGTTCAGTTGCACCTGTGTAGTCATTACATAGCGTAAGAATATCCACTGCTTTATAAACATCGAGTGTACGCGAAGAGTGTATCACTTTGCTCAAGTGATAATGATAAAATGCATCATCAAGACCAACAGCAGCTTCAATTGCGCTAGTCCCTACAACTTCACCCGTTTCACTGTCTTCAAGTACAAACAAATACCCTTCGTCAAACGGAACATCTGTTTCTTTTTTGAAAGACGCTTCTGAGCGTGCAATCTTGTTTTGTAAAAGCTCTTCGTTAATCGGTAACGAAGTAAAACCATGCCCAGATTCATGAGCAATGTTTAAAAGCGCTGGATAGTCGCTTTTTTGGATTGGGCGAAGGATCATCATGAGCCCGCTTACTCCTCAAATAAAAACACGTGATGGTAGATTAGGGCCAAGAAAGCTCGGCCCTAATAAGAATTAAGCGTTGTTAGCCACAACATTGGCTACCGCTTTTTCAAAGCGCGCCATACCTTCGCGAATATCCGCTTCAGGAATAACAAGTGATGGTGTGAAACGTACCACATCAGCACCGGCAACTAACGACATTACACCTTCTTGCGTTGCAGCGACTAAAAACTCTTTAGCACGACCTTTGTATTGCTCAGCAACAACACCACCTAGCAATAAACCTTTACCACGGATTTCACTGAATACGCTATATTTATCATTAATTGCAGTTAGTAATTCACGGAACAATGCTTCCTTAGCCTTAACTCCGGTAAGTACCTCGTCAGTATTTACCGTGTCAAACGCAGCTTCTGCAACAGCACATGCTAGTGGGTTACCACCGTATGTTGAACCATGCGTACCAATCTTAAGGTGCTTTGCGATATCAGCTGTCGTGATCATTGCACCAATTGGAAAGCCACCGCCCAGTGCTTTAGCCGTTGTTAAAATATCAGGCGTAACATTTAACCCTTGATATGCGTACAAATCACCTGTACGGCCAACACCTGTTTGAACTTCATCGAAAATTAATAACGCATTGTGCTTGGTACATAACTCACGTACGCCTTTCACAAAGTCAACTTCAGGAGAAACAATACCACCTTCACCCTGCAATGGCTCCATCATAACTGCACAAGTGTTATCTGAAATAAGTGCTTCAAACGCAGCCAAATCATTGTAGTCACAATGAGCAATATCGCCTGGCTTCGGACCAAAACCATCTGAATATGCCGCTTGACCACCCACCGTAACAGTGAAGAATGTACGACCATGGAAGCCTTTATTAAATGAGATAATTTGTGATTTTTGCTCGCCGTAGTTATCTAGCGCGAAACGGCGCGCTAACTTTAATGCCGCTTCATTTGCTTCTGCACCAGAGTTGGCAAAATATACTTTGTCTGCAAATGTGGCATCAACTAACTTTTTCGCTAAACGTAGTGACGGTTCATTTGTCATTACATTCGATAAATGCCAAATCTTTTCGCCTTGTTCTTTAAGCGCACTAACCAAAGCGGGATGACAATGGCCTAAACAATTCACCGCAATACCGCCTGCGAAATCAATAAACTCTCGTCCATCTTGATCCCACACTCGAGAGCCTTCACCCTTCACTGGAATAATAGCTGAAGGTGCGTAGTTCGGTACCATTACTTGATCGAATAGTTCGCGATTAATAGTCATTTATTTTCCTCATTTGGTTGAGTACAGCACGTTATGATGTGGAATAAAAAGCAAGAACCTTTATAGACTCAGTGCACAAAAATTACCACATGGTGCAAAATTCATTCGGTTATTATTTCAGAAAAATAAGCAAAAGTCTCATATAAGACTTACTCACAGCCCTTACTAATCAAGGGATCGGGGTAAATTTTCATAGTGAGTGAATAACTATCTACAAGAAAGTAAGGAGATCCTATAAGCTATCAAGTCGCCATTCAAAATGAGTAAAAGCTCAACTTGAATGAATAGTCGTAAAAAAATTTATCTAATTTCTACTAAATTGTCAGCTGAAGGCTTTGGAACGCGCATTTTGCCAGTTTTTTTTGTTCGTCTTGCGACAATCCTAAATGCATAAACCACACCTCTGCTTCGTCTGGCTCGATCAGTTGACTGTCCTTTAATGATAAGTATTGCGAGTAACCATGTGCTTTCCTGACCACTTCAGTCAATGGCAAAGGGTCTGTGACATGTTGAGTGTCCGTCGGCAAATAGCCCGCGCTAAACTCTTCCATTACGGCATTAAAAGGCAAATATCGAAACGCCATTTTCTCAACCAAAGTACGAGACAAAGTTGCAGAACGCTCTAACAATAAATGTCTTAGAAAAAGTGGGTCTGGCCCTAATTCTAACAATGCAGTGTGAAGATCTTTATGGCTCTTATCTCGGGCTATTTGAACTTTGTTTTGCCATACCTTTTCAAATGTATGTAAATACAAACGGGTCAACGCTATTTTTCCCACATCAACTAACATTCCAAGCGTAAAAGCATGCTGCTCTTTAACACCATATAATGGTGCCAACTCTTTAGCAGTAATCGCTGTCGACATACTCATATCCCTTAGTTTACGCTTTAGTAAGGAAAAAGGCTCTGTGGAATGTGGCATCCAATGCCGCATAGCAAATGTGGGGATCACCATTTGCAAATTTTCGAGCCCTAAATACCGCAAAGCCAAGGCCGGAGTATCCACCTTAATAGATGTCCCTTTTGTATTTTGTTTTCGATATTGCGGTAAGTTCACTAAAGAGACAAGATCACGACCCAACCAAGGTAAATCATTCACTAAGGGCTCTAAGCGACCAATTGATGCAGACTTAACCGCCAACAAGTCCAATATAGTGGGCACTGAGTCTTGAATACCTATTACTTCGTGATAAATGTTATCCAGATCTTCTAATTGAGTTTCTATTGAGGACTCTATTATTTGATGTAAGTGAATACTCGCTTTCGCAATATATTTATGGTGACTGGTACTTGTTTGCTGTCGTTTGGCAGCTGCGGCTATTTCAACTTCCAGCATCGTACGTTGCGCAATTTTCTCACCATAGTTTATTTCAAGCGTATGGATGTACCCAATTTGTTGCTGAGCAAAATTGTGACTTATGAGTAAATCGTGAGCTCGTTCCGCCAAAGCTTGAGCTATCCTAATCTGCTTGGTGTTTTCAGCCATATCTAAATATTTTCGCCCTTTAGCATGATACAGTTATAGGTTAGAAGCGTCGGAGAAAGTTATCAAGTAATGCTAGACCTTGCTCGGTTAAAACCGCTTCAGGGTGAAATTGCACGCCTTCTAAGGCTAACTCATTGTGGCATAGCCCCATAATTTCATCTATTTGCTGGTGCTCATCGACAGTCCAAGCGGTAATATTCAATGCATCGGGAATTGAATGCTTGTCAACAACTAAAGAATGGTACCTACATACGCTAAAACGCTCTGGCAGTCCTAAAAATGACCCGCCATTATTGTGTCGAATAACGCTTGTTTTACCGTGCATAACCTGCCGCGCTCGAATTACTTTCGCCCCCAGCGCTTGTGCAATACTTTGATGGCCTAAGCATATCCCTAAAATAGGATAAATTCCTTGTAGCTGTTCAACTATTGATAATGAAATACCGGCTTCGTTAGGCGAACAGGGTCCAGGAGAGAGTACAATATGCTCTGGGTTTAATGCTCGGATCTGTGCAAGTGTTAGCTCATCATTTCTTTTAACCAGTACTTCTTGATTTAATCGCTGAAAATACTGTACTAAGTTGTAAGTAAATGAATCATAATTATCAATCATCAACAGCATTCAATCATCACTCTTTCATTTAAAATAATTTTTAACATACTCACTGATAGCAAAACGAAAAAGAAAACATGACTCATGATTAGTCCCTATCAAAGGTTTTCAATACCTTGTAAATAACAGACTACCTTTTTGTTAGTATCGTAATTCTAACTAACACCAGTTCACTGTATATTTATAAAACGTAACCATTGGAAAGTACTACTATTCACCCATCTGAAATAACAGGCGTTTAAAGATCCAGTATTTTAAAGCATTATTCTTGTGGATGTAACAACTTTTTATAAGCCTCTATCGGTCTTCCATGCACATTCAAATACAGAGTACCTTTAATTTACAAGTTAAGATGATACGTAAAAAGGCTTATAGCCCGTGCTCTGTAGCCCAGTACCAAGTAAAGAAACAGTTAAAATATACAATGAAATGTATATAAAATATCAATTTGGCCCAATTTTTGCTAAAACCATTTATTTCTAACAATCTATTTGATAAAGTGCGCGCGTCCTCATCCTGTAGGACATCCTGTTGATGATGTATCTCTCGTAAGAGGATACACCGTATTGATAGCTTCTCCCCAGATTGCTATAACGGCTCACTGCTTTAGTGGGCCGTGTTTTTCTTCCGAGCCTTTTTAATTACAACAAGCATAATGAGTACTTATTTTGTGGCGTTTCATACTCTCTCCACCTTCACATGATATTATGACCCTTTATTGCTTAAAAAAATAAGGCTTCATCGTGCTAAAACCTCTTATATTCGCTATAGCTTTCATGTCTACTAACGTATTCGCGGCATGGCAATTAGATAATCAAAATAGTGATTTAAGCTTTACATCTATAAAGAAAACACACATTGCTGAAAATCACCATTTTAAAAAACTACATGGACAAATTGATGCACAAGGACAATTACAGCTTGAGATTGACTTGAGCAGTGTGGAGTCTATGATCCCCATTCGTAATCAACGTATGCAATCAATGTTGTTTAACGTTACCAATTTTCCAAGCGGAAAAATCTCAGCAAACGTATCAGATCAACTTTCAAGCTTAAAAAACGGCACTCAAATAATAAAAGGTGTAAATGCTTCTCTAGAGCTGCATGGCCATAAGCAAAACATAAGTATGGATTTAGTCGTTAACAAGCACAATACCCAGCTACATATTGCCCCATTACGCGCCATTTTAATCAACTCAACCTCCTATGGTTTAACGTCTGGTATTGAAGCTTTAAGAAAAATAGCGGGTCTTGATACTATTGCGGCCACGGTACCAGTTACATTCAGCCTTACATTCAATGAAAAGCCTTAATGAACTGATTGCGGTGTTAGTAACACCGCATGCCCCAACCCAACTATGGCGAATTGCCCCTTGTGGGTTAATTGATATGTCAATCGATAACCAAGGGCGCTGGTTCCATCAAGGCAGTGAAATTACTCGCCTAGAAATGATGAAGCTCTTTGCATCGGTATTAAATTACAGGCAAGGTATATATACACTCATTACCCCATCAGAAAAGTGCCAAATACAGGTCGCTGACGCACCTTTTTTAATCAAAACTTGGACCACTTATCAGCTAGGAACGCAATCAGTTATAGTATGTGAGGATAATCTCGGAAGACAATGGCCCATTTGTGAGCAGTTTCCATTAATCACAAAGTTATACTGTGGACAAGTAGTCCCTTATCTCTGTCTGCCTAACGGACTGACCGCTCGCATACAGCGCTCTGTTTATTATCAATGGGCTGATGTAGCTGAGCAAGATAGCAAAGGGGCTTATCTCAACTCAGCCAATAATCGCTATTATTTATGCTAATAGCGATCTACTCTTGCGGCTCGGCTGTTTCTTCTTTTACAAACGGCCCCAAATACCAATCATCTAGTTTCCATCCTAACTCATTCAAACCTATCCCCTTCAAAGAAGAAAACGCATGAACAGTAATATCTGCATTCAATTCAGATAAGGTCCTACGTACTTGGAGCACTTCAGCTTTACGTTTACCTTGTTTCAATTTATCTGCTTTAGTCAGCAAGGCCAAAATTGGAATTTTACTATCAACTGCCCAATTGATCAGATCCATGTCTAAATCTTTCAATGGGTGACGAATGTCCATTAGCACGACCAAGCCTTTCAAGCTCTTACGTTTTTGTAAATACTCACCTAATGAACGTTGCCATTTTTTCTTCATTTCAATAGGCACTTTAGCAAACCCATATCCTGGTAAATCAATGAGGCGCTTTTGTGCATCAAGTTCAAAAGTATTTATTAACTGCGTGCGACCGGGCGTTTTACTTGTTCGCGCAAGTTTCTGGTCAGTTAATGCATTTAATGCACTGGATTTACCTGCATTCGAGCGGCCTGCAAACGCCACTTCGATCCCTTCGTCGGTAGGTAATTTAGAAATATCAGGGGCGCTGGTAATAAAACTAGCAGTGTTATACTTAATACGGGATTTGAGCACAAGCTCTCCTACAAAAAACTAATAGCAATGACCGCTATAGTTTATATCAGATACTCGCCGTGCAAAAGCAAACAATGACGATTGAATCTAGATAAAAAGGTGAATTTTGCACATTACAAACTTAATCTAAGTCAAAACCTCATAATTTATAGGTCTAATATGAGCAGAAAACGTGCCAGAGAATTCAATATCGTGTAGAATGTAAAAATTGCAATGTAAAGATAGAGTTTGTTCACTCAAGCAGCACGAAAAGTACCTTTTTCGCGTCGCCTGGGTTTTAGATTACAGGGTCGGAAACAGAGAATTTACCATGAAAAAAATAGCATTAACTTTAACAGTGTTGCTTGGTACGTTGTCAGCAAGCAACGCAACAGCATTTGATGGCGACGCCGAAGCGGGTAAAGCAAAGTCTGCAACGTGTGCAGCGTGTCACGGCCCAGATGGCAATGCGCCTGTTAATATTTATCCAAAAATTGCCGGGCAGCATGCCGATTATATCTACAAGCAATTGAAGGAATTTAAGCTTGGTATGACATCAGGTGGTAGTGAAGGTCGTATGGATCCGGTCATGAGTGGTATGGCTATGCCATTATCAGATCAGGATATGAAAGACTTAGCAGCTTACTTCTCAACTTTAAATATGAATGCAGGAACTACGCCTGAAGATGTTGTAAACGTTGGGCAAAAATTATACCGCGCTGGTGACGCTGAACGAGGCATTCCGTCATGTGCCGCGTGTCATGGTCCTCGAGGTAATGGAACATCATTAGCAAAGTTCCCTAAAATATCATTTCAACATCCAGAATATATCAAAGCTCAACTTGAGAAATTCCGTGATGGTAGTCGTAACAATGACATGAATGGCATGATGGGTGATATTGCGAAAAAGCTAACTGACACAGACATTGAAGTATTATCCAAATATTTAAGTGGTTTACATTAGTAGGTAACGACTAAAGTTGTATAGAAAATTATAAAGTACTGATAAAAAATTATCATACGTAAAAAAAAGGTAGCATCACGCTGCCTTTTTTTATATTCACTGATTGCGATATATCTCAAATCCACTGTAAGACATTGACCATATTACTTTGTGCGCTTTAACTTATTTTAATCTATAAAAAAACATTAAATATATGTAATAAAAGAACTTTAAATTTACTCACTCAACACTCCGTAAGAATTTTGTTATTAATTAGTTGTAACTAATTCAATAAAGCGTAGATTAATTGCTGTCGCCAAGGCAAAACAATAAAAGGGACAAGTCGATAGGGAAGCGTAGGTGACATGTTTGATATCGAATGGGTATCATCATAAAGGAAATAACAATAAAGAGTCAGAGAAGACCGATAATAATAAATGCATGGAAGTTTAATAATAAAAACAATATGGAAAGAAGCACGGAAGTAAAAATAAAAACAAAATGGATGACAACATAATAAAAATAACAAAGACTTAAAAAGTCGAAGGGAGAAGTGTCCGAATTGTGACGCTCAGATTAGCAGGCGGTAGAGAGTGATCTCTACCGTCTTTTTATTTATGCATTGTTTTATTGCTGTTATAATACCCGCCCTAATTTATTTCCTAAGAGTTTCTCGTGCAATCAGTCTCTCATTGCAACCTGTGTGGTTCTGTCGATATTAGCTTCTATCATAGCGATAAGCGCCGTGATTATTGGCAATGCCGACAGTGCGATTTAGTATTTGTTGACAAACACCAACATCTCACTCCCACGCAAGAAAAGGCAATTTATGACAGTCATGAAAACTCACTTGAAGACTTAGGCTATAAACAATTTTTATCGCGAGTGAGTGACCCTCTGCTTCGTAGGCTGAGAGTGCCTAGCAGTGGTCTGGACTTTGGCTGTGGCCCTGGCCCTCTGCTCGCTAAAGTATTGTCAGATGCTGGACATAGCATGGCTATATATGACCTATACTATGCAAACGATATTACGGTACTTCGTGATAAATACGACTTTATTACATGTACAGAGGTTATTGAGCACCTTGCTCATCCCCAAACTGTACTAACGCAATTATTCAGCTTATTAAAGCCTGAGGCACCCCTTGTTATAATGACTAAACTGGTTATTAATGCTGAACGTTTCACTAACTGGCATTATAAAAATGATCAAACACATATTTCATTTTTTAGCCGTAAAACATTTGAATATATCGCTTTGCAGTTTAACTGCAAACTCGAATTTATTGGCAATGACGTCATTATCCTTACCAAACCAATAACGCAACACGCGTTGAGTGAAGAACTATCATGACTAGAGAGAAAAAAAATCGAAAAGTAGCGCCTAGTAACGGCACACCACGATTAAGCAAAGATAAACTACGTGAGCTGCGTGCAATTAAAGAGCAGCGCACCAAAAAGCACAAAGGCGCTAAGCCTGGTTCGCGTAATGCCCAAGATGCAAAAATAGACACTCCTGTATCTGGCAACCAACAGAACAAAGATAAGCGCGTTGGAAGTAAAAAGCCGATTGCGTTGATCTCTGAACAAACAGTTCCAGTCGTAGAACCTAAACTGCAGCGTCATTTGTCGCCTCAAGTAGAGCTAAAGAAAGTAAAAGCAACCTTAACCCCGGAACAAGAGCTAAGCCAATTAGAAGATGACGAACGTTTAATGGCTTTATTAGACCGACATGAACGTGGTGAGCTACTTACTGGTAAAGATGCAAAATATTTTAATCGTGCAATTGCTCGCCATCAAGAGCTATGCGAAATATTGGGCATTGACGACGAATTCGAAGAGCAAGATGTCATAGCTGATGATCCTATGTCATCGTTCGTCAGTAATGATTTAGCTGATGAGTGGCTAGCTGATGATGAGGACAAGTAATGTCAATAACTTGGGTACTTCTAATCGCCCTTGGAGTAATTATTGTTGCGAGTTTATCATTTTACGCCGGTAAACTGCTTTGGCAATTGAAAGTCCAAAAGGCAAAAATTGCTTCAAAGCAAATAGAGCAACAAGCCAAGCTACAAAAAGCTCGAGAAAAACGTAACGCAAATCTCGCGGATAGCATTAACCTTATTGCCCGTGCAATGAAAGAGAAACAATGTGAGTATTCCGAAGGCTGTTTGAGGATTTGGGTACTCATCTCTCAGTATAGTTTCGACAAAGAGGTTATATTATCGGATATATATCCGGGAATATATCAAATGTATGAAGAAGTTAAAGATATGCCCACACACGAGAGTCGAAAAAAATACTCTAAAAAAGACATCTTCAAAATGGATAAACAAAGATGGCGCGCAGAAGAGCATTTAGAAAGTGCCATTATCATAGATTGTGAAAAGCTTGCGACGGAATTCCAAGCGTTACCAAATAGTGAGAATGTTGTTTTCCAATAAGCGAAACAGGATATAGCCTTACAAAAAACCCGATAAGTAACTTAGTTACTATCGGGTTTCTTTTATAACGTGCTTGATTTAATGTGCTTGTTCCCAGTTTTCACCATAATCGGCTTCAACAATAAGTGGAACGTCTAACGATACCGCCCCAGACATCAAAGAGCAGATCACGGCACTAAACTCATCAACCTTATCTGTGGCAACTTCAAACACCAGTTCATCGTGTACTTGCATTAATAATTGAACATCATCTGTTGACTGTGTTTGTAGCCAATTATATACATCTAGCATTGCTTTTTTAATGATGTCTGCTGCAGTACCTTGCATAGGTGCATTTATCGCAGCACGCTCCGCCGCTTTTCGACGTGCTCCATTGCGCGCATTAATATCGGGCAAGTGCAAGCGGCGGCCAAATAGGGTTTCTACATACCCTTTATCTGCGGCTTCCTCACGTGTACGCTCCATATATTCAAGCACACCAGGGAATCGTTCAAAATACTTATCCATATAATGCTGTGCTTCATGGCGTGGAATATCAAGCTGGCGAGCCAAGCCAAATGCACTCATTCCATAAATTAAACCGAAATTTACTGCTTTAGCTTTACGGCGCATATCAGCTGTGACGTCTGCCAACTCAACTGAAAACACTTCTGATGCTGTGGCACTGTGCACATCTTTTCCTTGCTCAAAAGCGCTCAATAACCCCTTGTCTTGTGACAAGTGAGCCATAATTCGTAATTCAATTTGGCTGTAATCGGCTGCTAAAATAACCTTATTAGAGTCGGTAATAAATGCTTGCCTAATACGACGACCAGACTCGGTTCTAATAGGAATATTCTGCAAATTCGGATCACTTGAGCTGAGACGCCCCGTTGCAGTAACCGCTTGGTGATAAGAAGTATGAACACGGCCAGTATCCGGGTTCACCAATTTAGGCAGTTTATCTGTATAAGTTGACTTTAACTTCGCAAGCCCTCTATGTTCAATAATCAACTTTGGAAGCGGGTAATCATGTGCTAATTCTTGTAATACTTCTTCAGCCGTCGAAGGTGCCCCTTTGGGAGTTTTCTTAATTATTGGTAACCCTTGCTTTTCAAAGAGAATTGCTTGCAGTTGCTTAGGGGAACTTAAATTGAACTCTTCACCTGCGAGTTCAAAAGCCGATTTTTCAATATCGGTTAATCGCTCTGCAATTTCAACACTCTGGCGTGCCAACATATCACTATTAATACTAACACCTGTGCGCTCAACCTCTGATAATACCTTCAGCAAAGGTAACTCAATGTCATTAAACACAGATAGCAACGATGCGTGCTCTTCCAATAATGGCCATAAATGTAAGTGTAAGCGTAAAGTAATATCAGCATCTTCCGCAGCATAAGGTGCCGCTTTTTCCAACTCAATTTGGTTAAATGTGAGTTGTGATTTACCTTTGCCCGCAATCTCTTCAAAACTAATATTTTTGTGGCCTAGATACTTTAATGCCAGAGAATCCATATCATGACGCGTGCCAACACTATTAAGTACATAAGACTCAAGCATAGTATCAAATGCAATCCCATTTAATGCTAAGCCAGCACGTGCTAATACGCTTTTATCGTATTTGAGATTCTGACCCACTTTTTTGATTGAATGATCAGCAAGAACTTTCCCCATTTTTTCAAACACGATAGATTTGTCTAACTGCTCTGGAGCCCCCATATAATCATGCGCAATAGGCAAGTAAGCAGCTTCACCAGGTTCGACCGCAAAACTCATCCCAACTAAATCAGCTTGCATGTAATCTAAACTGGTTGTTTCTGTATCAAAAGCAATTAAATCAGCATTTTCTAACTTTATTAACCACGTATCTAACTGCGCTTGGGTTAAAATAGTTTCATAATTTGCTTCTACAGTCGGTACTACAGGCTCTGATACTGCTTGATTTACTTTTGCCGCTTCATTGCCATCTAATAAATCAGCAAGCCAGCGTTTAAACTCACACTCCGCAAAGAGCTCAATAAGCCTATCTTTATTTGTTTCAGTAACAGCAAACGTATCTAAGTCTTGCTCGACTTCAACGTCTAATTTGATTGTAGCCAACTCATAAGACAACTCTAGTTGAGATTTATGCTCTTCCAGTTTTTTCGCCATTGTCTTCGAACCGCGAAAACCTAAGCCGGCAATCTTGTCTAAATTAGCGTATAAGTTGTCAATGGCCCCTAAGCCCTGCAACATGGCTAATGCCGTTTTTTCTCCAACACCAGGGACCCCAGGAATATTGTCTACTTTATCTCCCATGAGTGCCAAATAATCGATAATGAGTTCAGGTGCAACACCAAACTTATCAATCACACCTTGAGGATCTAAGATCGTATCCGTCATGGTATTAATTAACGTGACATGTTTATCAACAAGTTGAGCCATATCTTTATCGCCAGTGCTAATTAGCACTGCGCGCTCTTGCTCTGATGCGATCTTCGCAAATGTACCAATAACATCGTCAGCTTCAACACCACTAATACAAACGAGCGGCAAACCCATTGCCTTAATAATCTCGTGAATAGGCTCTATTTGTGTGCGTAAGTCATCGGGCATTGGTGGACGATTCGCTTTATATTCGCTGTACATTTCATTTCTAAATGTCGGCCCTTTCGCATCGAATACCACCACCATATGGCTTGGTTTGTATTGTTTCAATAAGCTCTTAAGCATATTGATAACACCGTAAATAGCACCTGTGGCCTCCCCTTTTGAGTTTGTTAAATGTGGAGGCGAATGATACGCACGGAAAAGATAAGAAGAACCATCAACCAAGATCAAAGGATTTTCTGGGATCTGAGACATAATAAGGGGGATCCTAAATGAGCTTCAATAAAAACATCGTAAGCATGCCATACGACTAACCATAAGACGAGGAGTATTATACAGGTAAATGTATTCTAATTAGGGGAACAATCTGTGGATAAGTTTGTAGATAAACACAGGAAATCGCAGCTGACATAAATACAAATGCCCTCGGAATGGTTTAAATATTTGATATTAATAAAAAAATCTATGTTATTTTTTAATATATTAAAATTAAGAAATGTGGAAAAACATTTTTACGCTGCAAAAATATTAGAACACTCCGTTCAAAAATCAAGCTACTATTTTCGAGCGGGAGGGTATACTACCATAAACGATCTAAGATCACAGAAGATCCTTTATAATATTTTTGCTAGTCGCTACACTACTCCAAGTATATAGCCTTTAATACTTGACTAACGAGAACATTTCATGAAAAAAATTGCGATCATCTTAAGTGGTTGTGGCGTCTTCGATGGTGCTGAAATCCACGAAACTGTACTGACAATGCTACATATAGAACAACTAGGTGCCGAGTATGAATGTTTTGCTCCTAATTTAAACCAGCACCACGTCATCAATCACCTCAATGGGGAAACACAACAGGACTCACGTAACATCCTAATTGAAGCAGCGCGCATAGCACGTGGTAATATTCATGATCTCGCGACATTAAATGCCTCACACTTTGACGCGCTCGTAGTACCTGGAGGTTTTGGTGTTGCTAAAAATCTCAGTGACTTTGCTTTCTCGGGCGCGAACTCTACAATATTAGATATTTTTAAAGCAGCCTGCCAAGAATTTAGTCAACAAAATAAGCCCATTGCCTATTTATGTATTGCCCCAGCACTAATTGGTCATATTCATCCACAAGGGACGCTCACAACTATCGGTAATGATCCTGACACTGCACTCGCAACAGAGCAACTTGGAGCCAAGCACGTTGACTGTGCAGCCAATGATATTGTTATTGACCTACAACAAAAAGTCATATGCACACCCGCTTACATGTTGGCTAATTCAATCTCCGAAGCCTCAGAGGGCATTGCAAAAGCTATTACGCAACTTATTGATATGGCATAACACATTGCGTAAATTCAATAGCATGAATCATCTGCTTCTTTGCGACAACGCAAGAAAATAACCTTTTTGTGATGATATAAGTAAGTTTACGTTTTATAAATGAGTGGGTGACGTTATAATTGCTAAAAATTCCGTCATCTATCGTGATTGATCACGTCACAACCGAAGTGGGCAAGACAAATGAAAAAACTTTCAGCGGCTCTTTTATTGCTATCTACAGCGGCAATAGCGCAACCTTACGACAATGCTTTGACTGAAGAGGCAATTAAAAAACGTTTAGCACCTGTAGGCTCTGTTTATTTAGCTGGTGCGGCGCCTGCTGAAGTAATCCCTAGCGGCCCTCGCTCTGGTGAGCAAGTATATCAAGCATCATGTTTTGCTTGTCATGGTACTGGTGCACTAGGTGCGCCTAAAACACCAGACGACTGGGCTACCCGTTTAACCAAAGGTCGTGAGGTATTAATTGATCATGCAATTAATGGCTTTAATGCTATGCCACCACGTGGGACTTGCATGGATTGCTCTGATGATGAAATTACAGCCGCGATCGACTTTATGACTGCAAAGTAACGCCCATTTGCCGAAGAACGTCAGATCTTCGGCAAAACTCTGAATAAGCGACCCCCTTTCGTATTTATCATAAAGATTGGCTTGACCCCTGTTGATAAAAATGAAAATATACGATTAATAATTGTTCAAATAATAATAATTTTGGGTTAAGTCATTGGAAGATCCCGCAGCTCTACTGCGCAAGACCATTCGAAGAAATAAAAAACTCGAGGTCTTGTTAAAAAAACACAAACAAAACAACCACTTACAGCACGCTCTTATTTTGTTATCTGAGCAAGCAAGTACGGTTGCAGAGCTGACATTGTTGTACCCCGCAATTCATGACATTTTAGTCCAACACCTTCCCTGTAAAAGTTTTTATGTTGTTTTACAAAATCAGTTTTCCCAAGAGCTTGAATTATCTTATTTCGTAGATGAAAAAGATGGTATCGCAGTCCCTCTCCATGAAGCACATCATTTTTCTGATGGGATCACAGGCCATGTTTTCCGTACAGGAAAAACCCTCTACCTGACGCAGTCTCAAATGACAGAGCAAGCTCGTGATGGAGTATTCAGAGCACTAGGCAGTCCAGCAGAACATTGGGTTGGTGTGCCAATTTATCGTGACAAGACGATTATCGGCGTCATGGTCTCGCAAAGTTATCAAAAAGACCAGCACTACACCGAACAACAAATTGAACTACTTGAAGTTATGTCTCTTTATTTAGCAACCGCTATTGAGCGAGTGAAAAAGCGAGAGCTATTAGAGTCCGAAGTAAAAATTCGTACGCGTGCTTTAATGCAAAGTAATGACGCATTAAATAAAGAAATCGAGCAAAGAAAACGCGCTTTAGAACGCCAACAGATCCTCTTTAAAATATCTGAGCTTGCAACACAGTTTAATGATATAGACGACGTATATCAGCAAGTTCATGACATTATTCGTTCTATTACCTTTGCTGATAACTTATTCATCGCCCTGTATGACAAAAATACCGGATGGTTAAGCTTCCCATATTGTGTTGACGAAGTATCACATTACAAACCTCGACCATTTGCAAAAGGCTACAGTGAACTGGTAATAAGTACCGAGCAAAGCCAACTAATTGATATTGAAAGAGCCAAAACCTTAATTGATAGTAGTATTGTGGTTAGAACTCGTCATTATCACCAGCAAAGACTCGCTACCAGTTGGATGGGAGCTCCATTAAAAACAGCACATGGCGTGATTGGTTTGATTGCTTGTCAGGCATATGATCATAAGTATGAATTTAACCTCGATGATATTGAACTTATTTCATTTGTTTCCAATCAAATTGCATCCGTACTACAAACTCATTTGGCTAATCAAGCGCTCAAAGCAAGTCACTTGCAATTAGAGCACCGTGTTGCAGAAAAAACCAAAGCCTTACAGCAAAGTAATTTACATTTACAAATGCAAATTGATGAGCGAAAAAAAATAGAGCAACAGCTATACCACGACGCGCACCACGATGCATTAACCAGCTTACCCAATCGCAGTTTATTCTTAACACAACTAGAAAAAACCTTGCAAAAGTTCCAGCGTCACCCTGAGCATAATTTCGCTGTATTATTTATCGATCTTGATAAATTTAAATTGATCAATGACGAACTTGGTCACCAAGCCGGTGATCAGTTTTTGATTTGGGTCGCACAAGCATTTTTAGAGTGCATTCGAGAACACGACTTATTGGCAAGGCTAGCGGGTGATGAATTTGTTATTTTATTAGATCACTTAAGTGATCGCCAGCAAGCGGAAGACGTTGCAAAGCGTATCATTAAGGTTATGCAACAACCTTTCTGTATGAAAGGTGTATGTATGCAAAGTGGGGCAAGCATTGGTATCACATACAGTAATAAACATTACCAAAATACTGACGAAATTATTCGCGATGCTGACGCCGCTATGTACTATGCTAAAAATGCAGGTCGTGGTCGGTATGAGTTTTATCATCCATTATTAACCGCTGCGACTGGCAACCATAAAACGGCAGAGTATCACCATTTGAGTGCATTACCGAGCCATTTTAGAGGGACTGATATAATTGACTTAAGTCTCTCAAACAATGATATTTCTATGCTTGAAGCTTTTGGTGAACACCCTGTATTAGGCAGTACCAGTTTTGATATATTGAAAAAGTTTGCCGCGGAAAAAGCAGAGCATGTGGATATTGAACTATTGCTGCTTACTCAAGCATTAGAGCTTGCTCGTGATACCAAACAAGATGTACTTTTTGCGTGCTCTACTATTTTATTGGATCAACAAGTCTTTGCTCAGCTGTGTCAACGACTGGCACAACATACCCATTCTTTATGCCTCATATTTGATGAAACTGAAATTCGTTATGCCTCCAATCAGCAACAAGACAACCTCTGCGAGTTAACTCATTTAGGTTACATCATCGGGATCAATGATTTTGCCAAAGATCGGTGTGATCTCACTTTATTGAGCCAAATCAATTTCACCTATGTTTTACTTAGCTCGACGTTTAGTAAAAGGGTTCTCCAGCAAACCAGTTATGAAGCACAATTAAAGGGGATCCTTGCTGTGACACAATTGCAGAATATGCAGGTGATTGCAAAAGGACCCGCCATACTAAACTTCAGAAGTTTACTTGAAAGTCATGGTTTAACTCGCTTTTTTGGTAAGCAACATCATATTGAAAAAGCTGCTATTGATGTGCGGCAAACACCACCAATACCGACTGAGTCAGAGACACTAACGTTTTAGCATCGCACGTAAATTAGCAACCCTAGCTTGACCTTGTTCCATCCGCTCATTTTGCGAAGCCACTGTTTTTTTCTTACCTTCATAGTGTAAATCATCTTGTGGCAGTTCGAGTACGAAGCGACTTAATTCCGGTGTTGAAACATCCCCAAATTGCCGACGATTCTTTGCATAAGTAAGCGTTAACGTCTCTTGCGCACGCGTGATCCCCACGTAGGCCAAACGTCTTTCTTCTTCAACATTTTCTTCATCGATACTGGTCTGATGCGGTAGAAACCCTTCTTCCATACCCACCATAAACACATGGGGGTATTCGAGACCCTTTGATGCGTGTAAAGTTAATAACTGCACAGCATCACTGTCATCTTCTTCTTCATTACGTTCCAACATATCTCGTAATGTCAATTTGCTCACAACTTCAGGTAAGGTCATAGGCGGATTATCAGCATCCCCTGTCAGCATGTCAGTGATCCATTTATAGAGTTCAGAGACATTTTTCATACGCATCTCGGCGGCTTTGGCACTCGGTGAAGATTCATACAAATAGGCTTCATAGTTGATCTCACGTACCATGTCTTTAACCGCCTCTAAGGTATCACCACGGACAGCCCTATCTGACAATTCCACAACCCAACGCGCAAACCCCATTAATGCATTGTATCCGCGTCCCGCCAAGCGATGTGTAAGCTCTTGTTCAAAACACGCTGCGAAGAGTCCAATATGGCGTTCATTCGCTAGACTGCCTAATTTCTCTAATGTCACCGGCCCTATTTCTCTGCGTGGTGTATTGACCACACGTAAAAATGCATTATCGTCATCCTGATTAACCAATAACCTAAGGTACGCCATAATATCTTTTATCTCACTACGTGAGAAAAATGACATACCACCACTTATTTTATAAGGGATCCTGTTACTCATCAGTGATTTTTCAAACACTCGCGCTTGATGATTTCCACGATACAATATTGCATAGTCACGATAACTTGTTCGCTTCATGAACTTATGAGAAATAATTTCAGCAACAACCCTTTCTGCTTCATGCTCCTCATCTCTGGTCGCAATCACACGAATGGGTTCTCCCATATCAAGTTCGCTGAATAATTGTTTATCAAACTCATGCGGGTTATTCGCAATCAAAATATTTGCTGCTTTTAGAACACGTTTCACACTGCGGTAATTTTGCTCAAGCTTGATCAATCGTAATCCAGGATAGTCTTTCGATAACAACACTAGGTTTTGGGGTTTAGCACCTCGCCATGAATAAATAGATTGATCATCATCGCCTACCACAGTAAACCGAGCTCGTTCACCTACTAACAACTTTACTAATTGATATTGACTGGTATTGGTATCTTGATATTCATCAACCAGTAAGTAGCGAAAACGACTCTGCCATCGCTCTCTTACCGTCGAGTTTTGCCCCAGTAATAATGTTGGGATCATGATTAAATCATCGAAATCTAGCGCATTATAGGCACGTAATTGAATTTGATATCGCGCATATAGCTGAGCAAAGAGCGCTTTTTGCGGTTCCCGGGCTTCTTGTATTGCCCGTTGCGGTAAGATGAGTTCGTTCTTCCAATTACCAATCTGCATTTTAAGCAAATTCAATAAATCTTTATCTTTTTCTAACTCTTTCTCTGTTAGCTCACTCAATAGTTGGTTCGTGTCTTGATCATCCAATAATGAGAAGCCCGGCTTATAGCCTAACGTTTTAAGCTCTTTTTTTATCACTTCTAAGCCAAGTGTGTGGAACGTAGAGACCCATAATCCTTTTGATTCTTTTTTACCCAATGTTTGCAGTACCCGCTCACGCATTTCCTTAGCGGCTTTATTCGTAAATGTCACAGCGGCTATATTTTTTGCCTGATACTCACACTCTTGTACTAAATAGGCTATTTTATTCGTAATAACACGTGTTTTCCCAGAGCCTGCCCCCGCCAAGACCAAGCATGGTCCACTAATATACTTTACTGCTTCATCTTGTTTTGGGTTCAGTTTCATTACTGTGCTTATTTAAATACGATTAATAGTCATATTTTAACGTAAAGCGTCCCATGCGCCTAGCTACCAATTAATTCACGAAGGTGATGAAATGAGCTATGCGCCCTTTCTATAATTAACCTCAGGTTTGGATAAGGGTTTTGGAATAGAAAATGTTTTGAAAACAAATTTACGTACAATCCAATGATGATATTTTGTTCAATATCAAGGCGCTTTTATGCAGTAATAGCGGGCTATTACAAATGAAAGCAACGCCGAGAGTGAGAAAAATAGCTTTATTGGGCAAATTCGCTTAGCCTGAGCTGAGGTTAATTAAACCAATCAACAAAAGAGCCGCTTACTTAACGAGGCAAGCGATCTTATTCTTGGTGTTTCTTTTCTTTATCGTAAAGTACACCCAACACTTCTCTTTGCTATGTTGTTTTACGAACATTTGCTAATATGCGTACAAGCAACTTTTTATAGGCCAAAAAGATGATCAATCCAGCAAAAATTGAAGAAATTGCCAAACAAATATCGAGTAACATGCCTCAAGGCGTTAAAAATCTGGCAGATACGTTCGAGTCAAAAACGAAGCAAGCTATCCAAAATAAACTTACTGAGATGGACTTTGTCAGTAGAGAGGAGTTTGATATTCAAAGTAAAGTACTCATCAGAACACGTGAAAAGCTCGCCGAATTAGAAGCTAAAGTCGCTGAAATAGAAGCACAGCTAGACAGCGACAAACACGCAGAATAAATTAATTTGCGTAACGCTCCTTTACTTGTGTAACAGCCAGAGCATATTGGCTATTTATTTGCTCTGGTTGCCCAGCTCTGGCATTTAATTCATGCAATAATCCATCCGCTAGTCCATACACCCAACCATGAATCGTTAAACTTTGCCCTCTGCGCCAAGCATCTTGAACAATGTTGGTTTGACAAACATTACGAACTTGATCAATAACATTAAGCTCGCATAATGCGTCACACTGCTTATCTTGCGCAATATTATCAATAATATGTTGATGCTTTTCTTTTATATCTGAGACATGACGTAGCCAGTTATCAATAAGTCCAAAACGCGCTTCATCCAATACCGCTTGTACACCACCACAGCCATAATGGCCGACTACCATAATGTGTTTTACTTTTAGTACTTCAACCGCATACTGCATGACCGACAAGCAATTGTGATCAGTATGTACCACCACATTTGCAACGTTACGGTGCACAAAGAGCTCACCTGGCATTAAATCAACTATTTCATTCGCCGGTACTCGAGAATCGGAACACCCGATCCATAGATATTCAGGTTCTTGTTGACCAAGTAACTTTTTGAAAAAATCAGGATCTCGCGCTTGTTCGCGCTCTGCCCATTGTTGGTTATTATCTAATAAGTGTTCGAGCGTACACATCGCAGGAGTCCTCTATTTTCGGGTAGCGTGTATTAATATGTTCCTTGGTGTGAGCTGCTTTTCACAAAACTCACTAAGAGTGACATCATACCCAGCTGATTGTAAATATAAACCCCTATCGAGGACCAACCAGATCTCCAATGCCCGTCGAAAAACATGTCGTACCAGCTCTATTCTATCTGTTATACGTTTGCGTTTTTGGCCTTGAAGTAAATATTCATCATAATTAACTTCGGCTGGTAAGTTAATATTTTTTTGCATTGCAGCCCATTGGCAAAAATCGGAAAACTCTCCTGAGAATATGCTTTTATTTACCGAGGGAACACTTATATATACCTCTGAATCAGTACATTCTCGGCGTAATGCATCAAACCCCAAACGCCACGTCACTTCTTTACGTCTAACGACGGCTATCCGATCTGGTGCGGTGACCGTTTCTTGTAATGCTAATTTCATATCACTGTGGCTTAAAGTTAATTTACTGTGCTTTACTTCCTCACTCATTGGTTGATATGTTGGCTCAGTAAATAAATGGTAACAACACGGTGATAAGCTAATTTTTTGACAGTGCCCTGCTGCTGCACGACGTATGAAGGTCTGATGCAGCGCACCACATGCATGTAATGCTATTGCATGCTGCTGCGCTTTAAAATACCGCACCGTATTGTCGGTTAAGACATTTGCGCAGCTAAAGGTGACATTAAGTGCTTGTTGCTTGGCACTGTGGATACCTTGTTCACATAGCCCAGCTTGTAACTCAATAGCATGTACTTCGGGCGCACCTAAATGTGCCATGAGTCTTCCCAAGTGTCCTTTACCCGCGCACCACTCCAATACAGGTAATTGCTGCTCAGGCACATGGCTCACGAAATCTTGTAACTGAATTAATTTACGACCTTTTATCCCATTGCTTAACCAAAAAGGCACGCTTTCTCGGGGCCTTTCTGTGTACGGTAATGCTGTTAATGAAGCAAGCTTACTCAGGTGTGGAATATACTCAGAAAACACATCATATAAACGATTTTGATCAGCATCCAACACCGCCACTTCACTATCATCCAAGCTTAATAAAAAATGATTTAGCTCATCTGTAAATGGTAGTGTTAAATAATCAAATGCGACACGTTGCCAGTAATCTCGTGTGTTGGATAAGCACGTATCGAGTTGTTGAAATTGATTAAGCAAAGACATGAATACATACATTTCAAAATAAAACGCTATTCTAGCGTGTTTTTATCATGATAGGATAATTGTTGTATGCGATATTTTCGTTTATGAAATAACATCAAATAACCGTACATGGGTATTGATAGTAAGGTCAAGACACAAGCTAACACTAACATCCAAGACCATGATGAGTCGGTAGTATCATGCTTATGTTGATATAAAAAAGTGGATTTAATCTTCCGCCACTGAGACAAATCCAAGTTATATAATTGTGCGATCCATTGCCAACGTGTTTCAGACATGCTACCAATAGCGCCTCCGGAATGAGTAATATAAGTCGCAAGCTCATCCGCTTCAAAGCTCAGCTGCTCTTTGGTTTTATGCCGCGCATACTTCTCATGGATCACCTCTATGCTGTGCTGCATATTCAGTAATGCATAGCGCCACCCTTTTAAACTCGCCTGCTTAAACTTCTCAACCGTCTCGGGCTTATGGGCCAGCATATTTTCACTGGTAAAAAGAATATCGCCATACACATTCAGCCCATATTGCTTAGGACAAATTTGTCGTGTCTTAACGCCTTCCTGCAGCATTTTATACGGCTCGTTCGTAACGTAAACCTGAATTGCATCAAACATTCCCCGCTTGAAATCCTCTAATGGGTTTAATCCTGCGTATAATGGCAAATCTGAAATGTTAATACCGACACGCTCAAGCATTACAGTAAGCTCTGCACTTTCCTCTTTTCCTAGATGACTGACCTTTTTCCCTAAGAAGTCTTCCGGTTTATATATATTACTACTCTCTTTTACCATCCAGCAGTAAGGTGATGACTGAAATATAGCAGCTAACGCAACCAATGGTTTACCATCCATTTTAGCCTTTAACACGCCTGAATGAGTAACGCCAAACTGAGCCTGACCTGAAAGCACTTTAAAATGTGTATCTGGGTTGCTAGGGTTAGCTGGTAAAATGGTCACTTTCAACCCAGCCTCTTTATAAAACCCCTGCTCCGCTGCCATATAATACCCAGCAAACTGAAATTGATGTGTCCACTTCAGCTGCAGAACAACAGGCTCAAGTCCGTTAGCACCTGAGGTCCAAAAAAAAATAATAAACGACAAAGTAAACCAAACTTTCGCCATACATCTTTTACTCTTCCCAATAAACTCGAAGTTTAACTATAGAAAAGCAAAGCTTTTTTGCAAATTACCCGACCTTACGTGCTTCTTCCACCGAAGCTTGAAGGTATTGGCTAAAACACGGGTTATTCGTCTCATCTTGATACAAGTAGCCAAGTTGAGAGAGGTGTTTATCAAACTGCTCATATGCATTCGGTGCAATATCAAAAGCAGCCAATACATTCCCCTCCGCGGCACCATGGTTTCTATAATGAAACAAGGTGATATTCCAATTCGCTCCCAATGTATCTAAAAAACGAGCCAGTGCACCAGGGTACTCAGGAAATTCGAAACGTAATAAACGCTCTTGCAATAACACAGGTGGCTTGCCGCCAACCATGTAACGTATATGCAGCTTAGCAAGTTCATTATCTGACAAATCTTCTAATGCATAACCTTTCTTTTCAAGCCGCCCTTTAAGATCGTCTAATTCAATTTGTCCACCGCGTAATCCAACACCAACAAAAATTTGCGCTTCTCCTTCACCGGCATATCGATAGTTAAACTCAGTGATAGCACGACCCTCTAGATCATGACAAAACTGTTTGAAGCTGCCTTTTTCTTCCGCAATAGTCACCCCAAATAACGCTTCATTTTTAGCGCCTAATGCGGTTCTTTCTGCAATATATCGTAATCTGTCAAAATTCAAATTCGCGCCAGATAAAACAGCTGCTAAGGTTAGCCCTGCACGATTACTTTGCTCGCTCCATTTTTTTATGCCGGCGACGGACAATGCACCCGAAGGTTCAGCTATTGCACGTGTCGCAATAAAAATATCTTGTACCGCGGCACAAATCTCATCAGCACTCACAGTGATAACTTCATCACAAAACTGTTGTGCCAATCGAAATGTTTCGGTGCCGATCAGTTTCACCGCCACACCATCGGCAAAACTCCCCACCTCCGATAACGTCACTGGCTTACCTGCCTCCAAAGCGGCTTTTAAGCATGCACTTTCCTGCGCTTCAACTCCAATGACTTTAATATCAGGGCGTAACGACTTGATGTACACCGCCATACCTGCCAACAGGCCGCCGCCACCAACCGGAATAAATACCGCATCTAACTCATTTAATTGCTGCATTAACTCTCGCGCAACAGTGCCTTGCCCTACAATCACATCTTTATCATCAAAAGGGGGAACAAATACCGCTTGTTCTTGTTCTGTTAGCATGTGCGCATGCATTTGAGCTTCATCAAAGTTATGGCCATGTAACACCACTTTCGCACCTAAATTACGTACTGCATTGACCTTAATCTCAGGAGTCGTCACTGGCATCACAATACACGCTTGATGTCCAAGGTGTGCGGCACTTAATGCAACACCTTGGGCATGATTCCCAGCAGATGCTGTAACCACCTGACTACCTAGGGGTAATTGCTGTAATTTGTGATATGCACCTCGTAATTTAAAAGAGTAAACCGGTTGTTGGTCTTCACGCTTGAGCCAGATTTTTTGCCCCAAACGTTCTGAGAGTGCACCCATTTCACTTAATTCAGTCACCTTGACTAGTGGAGACATATCAGCTTGAATAATAGCGCGAAAATAATCTAGCTCTTGTGAAACCATCGTTAACTTAACTCCTCTAACTTCGCTAAATCACGTACAGCGCCTTTGTCTGCACTTGTTGCTAACAACGCATAGGCTTTTAATGCAGGACTCACAACTCGTTGACGATCCAATGGTTTATAGGCATCTTTTCCACGTGCCAATTGCTTATCTCGTCGAGCCTGCATTTGCGTTTCGTCAAGTAACAAATGAATACCTCGATTATGGATATCAATATGGATCAAATCACCATTTTCAACCAGAGCTAACGCGCCGCCACTGGCCGCTTCAGGGGAAGCATGGCCAATAGATAAACCAGACGTGCCACCTGAAAAGCGACCATCGGTTAATAATGCACAGTCTCTATCTAAACCCATTGATTTTAAATAGCTTGTCGGATACAACATTTCTTGCATCCCAGGCCCCCCCTTAGGCCCTTCATAACGAATGACTATCACATCCCCTTTTTTAATCTCACCAGCCAAAATGCTATCAACCGCATCGTCTTGAGATTCAAATACAACGGCTGGACCTGTAAAATCAAGCATCTCGTCAACAACACCGGCACTTTTTACAATACAGCCGTCAGGTGTTAAATTACCAGAAAGTACCGCTAAACCACCATCGAGTCGAAACGCATGTTCAATGCTACGAATACAACCATTTTCACGGTCAGTGTCTAACGTGTCCCAGCGATATGCTTGACTCATCCCCTTCGTGGTTCGAATACCGGCAGGGCCTGCTCGAAAAAATAGTTGTGCTTTTTCATTGTTACTATCCATTGCATCCCACCGCGTGATCACATCACCTAAAGTGCCACCCGCAACATGTCCTACTGTTAAATCTAAACGATCACCTTTGGCTAATTCATTCAACATACCCATCATGCCACCAGCACGGTGTACATCTTCAATATGATATTCTTGAGTTGCCGGCGCAACTTTACATAAAAATGGCGTTTTGCGAGAGAGCTCATCGATATGGCTCATATCAAAATCAACCCCACCTTCTTGCGCCGCTGCCAATAAATGTAATACCGTATTTGATGACCCACCCATTGCTATATCTAAGGTCATCGCATTCATAAAGGCCGCTCTATTCGCGATATTTCGAGGTAATACGGCTTCATTATCTTTTTGATAATAATCATTGCACAGAGCAACTATACGCTTACCTGCCGCTTCATATAATTGTTGACGATCTTTATGTGTCGCTAACGTTGTACCATTGCCCGGCAATGCCAGTCCAAGCGCTTCTAGTAAACAATTCATTGAATTTGCCGTAAACATGCCCGAACATGATCCACACGTTGGACACGCTGAGCGTTCAACTTGCTCTGAGTCTTCATCACTCACGGTTGGATCTGCGCCTTTAACCATGGCATCAACCAAATCCAATTTGATATCAATATCGGCCAAGCGGGTTTTTCCCGCTTCCATTGGGCCACCCGACACAAAAATCACAGGTATATTCAAACGCAGTGCAGCCAACAGCATTCCTGGTGTAATTTTGTCGCAATTTGAAATACACACCATGGCATCAGCACAATGTGCATTCACCATATATTCTACTGAGTCAGCAATTAAATCGCGCGAAGGTAAAGAATACAGCATGCCACCATGGCCCATTGCGATACCATCATCAATTGCTATGGTATTAAACTCGCGAGGGACGCCCCCTGCATCACGGATGGTATCCGCCATCAATTCGCTGAGCTGATTGAGATGAACATGGCCCGGAACAAATTGCGTGTAAGAATTTACGACAGCAACAATTGGCTTCTCAAAATCACTGTCTGTCATGCCTGTTGCACGCCAAAGCGCCCTTGCGCCTGCGCGTTTTCTGCCTTCGGTGGTGGTTTTACTTCTTAACTTGGCCATGCTTAACCCTTTAATGTTGTGCGCCGTTACTATATGTACAACGACGACGTTTCCTCATTCCCAATGCAGCCACATTACTGTGGCTGAGCGCTATTATCACTATTGATTGACGTACTCTAACCAACCATTTGTGTCATCACTTTGTCCTTTTACTAAATCGAAATACGCTTTTTGCAACTCTTCAGTAATTGGACCACGTTTCCCATTACCCACCTGGATCTGGTCAACGCTGCGAACTGGCACAACTTCAGCTGCTGTGCCCGTCATAAAGAACTCATCAGCTAAATACAATGCTTCACGTGCTATAGACTCTTCACGTACTTCATAGCCCCTTGCTCGGGCTAGTTCCATGAGTGTATCTCGCGTTAAGCCTGGTAAAATACACGCCGTTGTTGGTGGTGTGTAAAGTATCCCTTTTTTAATAACAAATAGATTCTCACCCGCGCCTTCACTTAAACAACCATTGACATCGAGGGCAATACCTTCAACATAGCCATTGCGTTTGGCTTCACCTGAAATCAATTGTGAAGACAAATAATTACCACCAGCCTTTGCCGCTGTCGGCATAGTATTTGGTGCTAAACGATTCCAAGATGAAATACACACATCAACGCCATCAGCTAAACTGTCATCACCTAAATATGCGCCCCACTGCATCGCGGCAACAGTGACATCAGCTAAATGCGATTTCGGATTTAACCCTAAACCAACATTCCCTAAAAAAGCAAAAGGTCGGATATAAGCATCTTTAAAACCATTCTCACGCACTGCATCTTTACACGCCTGAATGATCTGCTCAGCAGTAAATGGAATTTCCATACGATAAATTTTTGCTGAATCGTATAACCGTTGAATATGATCCGTTAAACGAAAAATCGCTGGGCCATTCGGCGTATCATAGGCACGTATTCCCTCAAACACCGAGCTACCATAATGTAATGCATGGCTAAGTACGTGAGTTGTTGCTTGCTCGTAAGGGATCATTTCGCCGTTATGCCAAATCAATTCCGAAGTTTTAGTCATTTGTAATACCTTGTTCTTTTCTTAATAATTAATTTTAAATTGCCTGTTGCTGTAATGAGTGCAAATCAACCGTATGCACTTCAACCAGCTTACTCAGTTGTGATGTTAATAGATAGATCGGCTTATCACTGTCGACTGTCATTTTGACGTGAAATAATTCGTCATGGCCCTCCATCTCTAACTGAGTCAAACGAAACCCTCTGTGACGTGCAACTCGGAGAAAACGCTCGACAGCAATACCTTGATTTTTAACTGAGATTGTTAGTTGATGTTTCATTGCGCTTTCTCCGTCATCATTTCATCATTAGCAGCCCCTGGTGGTACCAAAGGCCAAACATTTTCTTTATCGTCTATACATGCATGTACAATATAGGGCCCTGTTGAATTAACTAACGCATCTATCGCACTATCCACTTCATCTGCATGAGTAATAGTTTGACCGGGAATACCAAATACAGCCGCTAATTGCACAAAATCAGGGTTATCAGATAAATTAGTCTCACTGTAACGCCCTTCAAAAAAGAGTTGCTGCCACTGACGTACCATACCCAAACGTTGGTTATCTAAAATAACGATTTTCACTGGTAAATTATTGCGTCTTATGGTCGCAAGTTCCTGAATGTTCATCATGATAGAACCATCACCCGATACGGTCACAACCATATTCTGTGGACGCGCTATTTGTGCACCTATTGCCGCAGGTAAACCAAAGCCCATAGTGCCAGCACCGCCACTGCTGAGGTGATTGCTTGGGTGACTGAACGTCATATGTTGTGCAACCCACATTTGATGCTGACCCACGTCACAACATACCACCCCATCAGTTGGCATTTTCTTACTGAGCTCTTTCAGTAAATACGGCGCAAACACTTTTTCACCTGGGTAGTCATAACGCCAAGCATGTTGCTGCTTTAGCTGTATTATTGTCCTCAACCATGCTTCATCAGTGACAAAGCACCCAAGTGCCGGTATCGAGGCTTTAAGATCCGCTATCAAAGAAGCGGCTACCGGCTTACGTTTACCCACTTCCGCAGGGTCTATATCCAAATGAATAACTTTTGCCTTAGCGGCAAATTTTGCTAGATTTCCGGTCACTCTATCGTCAAAGCGCGCGCCGATACATACAAGCAAATCACATTCTTGCACCGCAATATTAGCGGCTTGACCACCATGCATACCCAACATACCTAAATCGTATTCATATTCAGGCAAAACGCTTCCTAATGCCTTTAATGTCGAGACGGCTGGCATCTGAGTTTTATTCAAAAACTGCATCAACTCGGCTTGCGCGCCAGCACTTTGCACACCCCCACCCACATAGGCGATAGGACGCTTAGCTTCAGACAGTAATAATTCCGCTTTTTGTACTTCACTATTGAGTAATTCTGGTAACTTCTCCTCCATCGCAAGCCAAGGCTGAAAAGGGGCCGAGGCAAGCTGGATATCTTTGGGAATATCCACCAGTACTGGGCCCGGACGACCAGACATGGCTAAATGCATAGCCTCTTGTAGCACTTCAGCTAAATCTTCAGCTCGCTCAACCATATAACTGTGCTTCGTGCATGATAAAGACATACCTAAAACATCAATCTCTTGAAAAGCATCAGAGCCAATAGCTGCGGTCGGCACTTGGCCTGTGATTGCAAGCAAAGGTACAGAATCCATCATTGCATCTGCCAATGCAGTGATCAAATTGGTGGCACCAGGCCCTGATGTTGCAAAACACACTCCCAGCTTCCCTGTACTACGTGCATAACCAACCGCCGCAAAACCTGCACCTTGCTCATGACGCGTCAAATAATGCTTCACAGGCGCACCATAAAGGGCGTCGTAGATGGGCATAATTGCCCCTCCGGGATAACCAAAGACTTCTTGAACGCCGTGTTTGGCAAGTAAGTCGATAAGTAATTGTGCGCCTGTCATTATTTTCCCCATTCCCAATCGTTCAAATTATCACTAAGAAATTTAGCCCTAAAACCAAGAAGCCCCCCGAACTTTTCAGTGCGGGGGGCTTCTCGTTGATGCTTTTTAAAGCACTAACTCGCCCCCGCGGTAATAATAATTACCACGTTTATAATCACGACTAGAGTTAGTACTTTTGTTAGCATACTGAATATCACCAAATTAAATTATTTACGTAACGACAAATCGCTGTTTCTCGACTTGCCTTGTTCTTTTTCTATTAGTAACCCGAAGCCCAACCCAAGTCAACCATAAAAACAATGCTTAATATCAATGAAAAACACTTTGCAAAGGTTTTTCAATCCACACAAAGTAATATTTCAAATAAAAAAACCTGAATTTTACAATTTCTTTTTGTTTTGACGTGTTCATATTTTATTTACAACACATTTCATCCTGTAAAAAAATCATATGAAACTTTTATGATCTACTCGGTATTTTGATTATGATGATACATCACAATCTATTCTAGGGAATACCATGGCAACCTACACTGCTCGCCTTATCGTCATTTTCATCATCGGCTTTTTATTTCTATTTAGCCACAACGGGCATACAACACCTGCGTTATACAAAATCGAAAAGTCAGGGATCACATCCTATTTATTGGGCACTGTACATGTAGGTGATGAATCAATGAAGAGGCTTAATCAGATGGTCACTACAGCGATTGATGCCAGCAGTGCTGTCATTGTTGAAGTCAATATTAACAACTTATCACCCCTTGAAATACAACGTCGCTCAGCACCATTTATGCTACTCACCCCACCTAACACCTTAAAGAATCAACTGAGTAAAAAAAATTACGCCCAATTAAAAGCGTATCTAGCCGAAAAAGAAATCGATATTGCAGTATTTAATCAATATGCCCCTTGGGCAGTTATGGTTACAGTATTACAAATGGAATACCAGAAATTAGGGTTCAAAGATGATTTTGGCATTGATAAGCAGGTGCTTAACTATGCAAACATGAAACAAAAACCCATCATTGAATTAGAGACACTGGAACAGCAATTTGCCATGTTTAACCGCTTAAGTGCACAAGGTGACAGTATGTTAACCGAAACATTCAAACAAATGGGTGATATAGAGCACTACTTTTTAGATTTGATCCGCGCTTGGAAGCAAGGTGATATGGCCACACTCAGTAAATACTACAATTTAAGCTTTGACGACAGTACTTATGGAAGGTTTAGTGAGCAAGTCATGCTCATTGAACGTAATAATAATTGGGTTAATATGTTAACTAAGCAACTGACAAAACAATCTTTATTTATCGCAGTCGGTGCCCTACACCTGCCAGAAAAACACGGCCTAATAGCGCAATTACAACAACACGGTTTTGTCATTACCAATATTTCAGTAAAATAAGACTCACGCCTTTATTATGCCAAATGTACTGAACGCTCCCACATTTGGCATAGTGAAGCGCCTGCCTCCAACTTTTGATTTAAACCTTTTCAGCTTATTTCACGTCACACCCTATAAATGCATAAATTGGGGTAAAGAACATGAAGACGATTGTACTTTTAGTGCTTTTAATGCTTTTAATGCTTTTAGCAGCCATCAACACGGCAAACGCCGCTGACAATCATATCATTAAACAGTATTTTGCAATTGAAGACAGCCAAGTGCTGGAAATTGACGTACCGGTCGGTAACTTAAAAATGATCGCCTATGATGGTGAGCAGATTGAAGTATCAGTTGTTTTAAAATCGCAGCAGCACGGCAATTGGTACCCACACACCAACAACTTATCTGATATAAAATTAAAAAGCCAACGCAACCAGAATAAATTGTCACTGTCAATTGATGAGGAAAACTTGCAACAACATTGGCACGTAAAAGTACCAACTGCCTTTCGCTTAGATATCGAAATAGGCGTAGGCAATGTTGATATTGCAGATCTTGACAATTCCGCAGAGGTTGAGGTTGGCGTGGGCAAGGTACGCATTGGTACCAACGTATCTGATTTTAACTCTGTATCTTTAGAGTCTGGTGTAGGCAACACCAGCTTAATTGGGTTAGTCAACAAAGCTCAGCATCACAAAAAAGTGATTCACTCTGAAACCATATATCACGGTAAAGGCGCATATAACCTAGAGGTTGAAGTTGGGGTTGGAAATATTAAAGTACGTCATTGAATTAGCCCAACATGTTCAAGCGCTGTGCGCACTGACTCTTTCCTTAATGGTTTCAGAATGGTCACGTCAGCACCCAGCGCTTTTGCCCGATTTAATTCTACTGGTTCACTATTTGCGGTCACAACAATGATGGGTTCAGATAAGCCCAGTGTTTGTCGAATATATTCAATGGCCTGAAAGCCATCCATCACCGGCATATTTAAATCCATAAAAATCACATCATAATGATGAGTACTCAAATCATCGACAGCTGCCAATCCATGCTCAACATGCTTCACGGTAATTGAAAATGTCTCTAGTACTTTTTTAATTATCTTTGCATTTAATGGGTTATCTTCCACTAATAAACCAGTTAAAGGCCGTAGTTGACAATGTTGTTCTTGTTGGCTTTGCACGAGATAAATAGGGGTTTTTACCCGTACCACGGTACCGCTAGATAGCCCCTTTTCAAACTCTATGTCTCCGCCCATGGCATCTAACAACCATTTACACCGTACCAAGCCTAGCTGTAAACCTTGAAAGTGTGTCTCTGCCACATTGCTTGAAAGCGGCGAAACACCAGAAAAACCACACCCGGTATCTTTTACGGCGATCTGCAAGTAAGTCAGAGTTTCATCTAAATACACCTCGATTAATACACTGCCTTGCTCGGTGAATTTAATCGCATTATCAACTAATTGGCCAATGATCCACGCCAGGTGTTCATGATCACAAGCAATAACCAATGATGTAGAAAATGAAAACTCGGTCTCTAATGCTATCTTTTTCCGCTGTGCTTCATATTCATGGGGTGAAATCGCCTGCATCAGCGTTTGAGTAAGATCATCAGGCACCACCGACACCAGAATATCTCCTTGCTCCCAACGACTAAACTCTTGAATTGCATTCAACTGGTTAACTAATTGCTTCGCCGACACCTCTACTTGTGTCAGCTGTGATTGCGCCCCATCTTGGCGGTATAGGTTTAAAAAACCCAAAATAGCTTGTAAAGGCGTTCTTAACTCATGACTTGCACGAGCAAGAAAGTGCGTTTTCATGGTTAAGGCATGCTGCGTTTTTTGTTTTTGAAGTTCAAGAGAATCGATTGTATCCCTTACCTTTTTCTCCATTGGTTTAAAGATAAATACCACTTCTAACCAAAGCACAACGATTGCACTGACCCAGAATACAAATTCAAACAAACGTGTTAATGCCACTTTACGATTAGCACCTTGCTCAAAAAGTTGCACAGCTTGTTGTTGATAAAATAGTAATACCTGTGCTTCATTGGCCATCTTAATAGCCACCTCTGCACTGAAGGTTTTAGAGTCATATAACGCTAAAAAGTCTAAGCTCCGTTTATTCAAATTAGCCGGCGCATCAAAATACAATGTCATTAACGTTTCAGACAAAAATACATATTTCCCCTCTTTTTCACCTAGGATCATCTGATGATTGGCCGAAAATACGCGCACACTTTTATCCAACTCTGTAAAAAGTGTCTGGGTGAGCTTTTGCTCTTTTTTATAAAAAACAATTTGATTGACGTGTAACGCTATTTTCTGTGCCAACATACGTTGCATACCTGCACGATTAATAAGCTCCGCATCCTCTTGTTTTTGCTGCAAAAGGTATTGCATCGCCGCAGCCGCCAATGTGACTAATACCCCCATTACCAACACTGCGATAAAATAACGGCTGCGCATAGACTTAATGATATTACGCATATTAACTTATCCATCCTATTTGCCATAAAGTGTAGTGTAAAAATTGAAAACTAACATAACCTCACTTGACACCTAGATGGCTAAAGTGTTTCAATGCGTGCTCACCCTATTTGAGGGTCAATGTAAACTCACCGAGTAATATGTTGGCCTAGGGCTGGAAGAGGTGCGTTATTCAGGTACTTGTGTTGAGGAGAGCAAACTCCCATGACACACAAGGAGGGGAACTAACGCCGAGAAATATATACTATTTGCTCAGTATACATTTCGGGCGACTGGGTTGAATCCCAGCGACTGTCACCAATTGCAGCGTTAATCATATTAACAACGCACATATGTTTGGTGGAGAGCTTCTGGTCTTAAAATAATAAGGCCACTCGCCTTGTCATTTTTAAGTCCATTGCTCTTCGAATTTTAACTGTTCGAAGTTTGGACTCACTCCAGACCCCGAACAAGATATAAGTTCGGTAGAGATGAAATCACAATACGATTTATCCAACTATCCGTTGTGGACAGCCTTAGTTACGCCTTTTGATGCGAATAACCAAGTTGACTATGACACTTTACATTCGCTTGTGAATGAACAAGCGCAAGCAAATAACGGTATTCTCCTGCTTGGCAGTACTGGTGAAGGGCTGGCCTTAAGCTCTGCTGAGCATAAGTGCATTGTCGAGACTGTTTGCAACATGCAATTAGACGTCCCTATTATGGTGGCTGTGGGCGGTATGAACTTACAAGATCAGTCCGAATGGGTGGCGTTTTGTAATAGCCAGCCGATTCATGCACTGTTGCTTGGCTCTCCGTTATACACAAAACCTGGGGTAGTCGGCCAAACACAATGGTTTGACACCCTGCTGAGCGCCACTGACTTACCTTGTATGTTATACAACGTACCTGGACGCAGTGGGGTATCCATCACACCCCAAGTGCTCAAAAATCTAGCCCACCATACAAATTTATGGGCACTCAAAGAGGCCAGCGGTGATATTGGAGTGTTTGAAGCTTTCAGAAAAGCCAATCCAACTCTCGCTATTTTTAGTGGCGATGACGGCCTCATGCCATATTTTGCTCAAGCCGGAGCTGCTGGACTCGTATCCGTGGCCGCAAATGCCTGGCCAAAGCAAACCGCTGAGTTTGTTCGCCGCTCGTTAGCGGGGACTTTTCCTAACTTGTTTACAACTTGGACTGATGCTGTTAATAGCCTATTTTCAGTGGCTAATCCCATTCCAGTCAAAGTATTAATGCATGTACAGGGCAAACTTAGTACCCCTAATTTACGTCCTCCATTAACGCACCTAGAGTTGCCGTGTACTCAGGCAATTGACCGTGCAAACACCACAATTTTATCTTGGAATTAAGGCAGTTATTATGAGCTGGTTAGAACTATTAAACAATTTAGAAAATGGCAGTGTACGTGCTGCGACACAAGACGAACAAGGCAACTGGCACGCTAATATCGAAATAAAGCAAGGTATTTTAGAAGCTTTTAAAAATGGCAATAATATTGAATTCCCGGGTGGTTTTGTTGATAAACATAATTTAGCACCACAAGGGTTTGCAGCTGAAGCAGGCGTTCGTATGGTCCCTGGTGGCAGTAGTGTTCGCCGTGGTGCGCATGTTGCATCGGGTACCATTATCATGCCACCAGCATATGTGAATATCGGTGCCTACATAGGTGAAGGTACTATGGTCGATAGCCACGCATTAGTAGGATCATGTGCTCAAGTAGGTAAAAATGTACATTTAAGTGCCGCAGTCCAACTTGGTGGTGTACTTGAGCCTATCGGTGCCAGCCCTGTCGTTATTGAAGACGACGCATTTATCGGTGCAGGCTGTGTGATTGTTGAAGGTGTTGTGGTAAAAAAAGGGGCCGTTTTGGCACCCGGCGTACGTTTATCAGCGACGATCCCTGTCTATGACTGTATCAACGAGCGTCAACTAGACAAAGGCGAAGCAATTCCAGAAAATGCCATTGTTATTCCAGGCTCTCGACCATCGTCAAGTAAGTGGGGCCGTGAGCAAGGCCTGAATATGTCGTGTGCACTTATCGTCAAATATCGTGATGAACAAAGCGATGCTTCTTTAGAATTAGAAGAGGTATTACGATAATGACTTTTTTGAGCACACCATTACGTCAAACTATTACTGAGTTGACTAAACAAGAACATACTCCGTTTTTTGTTTATGACTTAGATGGCTTACTGTCACACCTAAAACCACTCACAGAGCAATCTGTTGTGAAGCTATGGTACGCAGTTAAAGCTAATCCTTTATCTAACGTGATCCAAACCTTAGATAAAGCGGGGTTTGATTTTGATGTGGCCAGTAACGGTGAACTTGACCAAGTTTTACGTCAAGGTATCGATGCTAGCCGAGTGCTCAATACTGGACCTGCCAAATCAAAAAGGCAGATCCAGCACTTTCTGTCACAAGGTGTACGTACCTTTGTGGCAGAAAGCCATAATCAAGTTAAGTGGCTTAATGATGCTGCTGAAGAATTAGATATTCAACTGCGTATTTTACTTAGAGTACAGCTGCGCTGGCCTGAAGGTGAGAAAAACCCACTTGGTGGTGATAGCCTAACGCCTTTTGGATTAGGCGTTGAACAATGGCACTCGTTGCAAATAAGTAAATACCAAGCCCTGAATTTTGTTGGCCTGCACATTTTCCAATGGGGCAACATGTTAAGTACTGAGAAGCTCGCGCAACTTTGGACGCAAATGGTGCCGCCACTAAAAGCTCTGGCCGATAACTTGGGCTTCAAATTAGACATATTAGACTTAGGCGGTGGCTTAGGGATCCCTTACTCTGAAAACGACGCTCAGTTAACTTGGCCAACTTTGATTGACGCACTCGCACAAATTAAGGCATCAGCTGGCGTAACAGAGCTGTGGATGGAGCTTGGTCGATATGCTGTGGGAGAGTTTGGTCATTATGCCAACCCTGTCGTCGAACAAAAACAAAACTATGATGAGCATCAACTTATTATGTCGGGGGGTATTAATCACCTGTTGCGTCCAGCAGTAACCAACCAAGCATTCCCGTGTGAACTACTACGTAATTCAAGCGCAGCATCTCGCAGCTATGTGCTCCATGGCCCGTTATGCACAGCCTTAGATAATTTAGGCTATCACACGTTACCTAAAGATATACACGAGCAAGACTGGTTGGTATTCAGCCAATGTGGCGCGTATGGCTTTACAGAAAGTATGCCCTACTTTTTATGTCATGAATTACCAGCTGAGTATGTGATTGAGCACGGCAAAATATGCCACGTCAGAGCTATGCAGCATGCCAGTGATTATTTAAGATAAGGAGCCAATATGACCCCAATTAAGCAAGAAAATATTCAAGTGGGTGAAATAGCAAACGGGCTACCATTAACGATTCCAGTGTATCGTTTAAAAGGCAATGGTACCGGCCCACGCGTCTATATTCAGGCCAATATGCATGGTGCAGAAGTGCAAGGCAATGCCGTTATTTATCAATTACTAGAACAGTTGCAACAACAGACATTGGCTGGTGATATTACGTTAGTCCCTTACGCCAACCCTATTGGATGTAACCAAAAGTCTGGGGAATTTACGCTAGGCCGCTTTGACCCAATTACAGGCACCAATTGGAATCGCATGTATCAAAGTCATCTACCATTAGTGGATACCTTTGTTGCTGAACATCTCGACAGCTCCTTAAGCGAAATTAAAAACCAGTTTTCAGCAGCTTTAGTACAAGCGACACAAGCTATGCTTGATGGGCCAGCATACAGTATAAATACCGGTAAACGCATAGCTTTAAACCTACAACGCTTAGCCCATGAAGCAGACATTGTACTGGACTTACACACTGGGCCTATTTCATCTAAACATCTATATTGCCCAGAATATGCCAAGGCGAGTGCCAGTTACTTTAATATTCCCCATGTGCTGCTCATTCCCAACGACTTTGATGGAGCACTTGATGAAGCCAGTTTTTGTCCGTGGTGGGCATTGAATGAAGCCTATAAAAAACAGGGGCGAGATATACCTGTTTTAGTTGAAGCATTCACTGTTGAACTTGGCTCTCAAGAAAAAATTGACTTAACCGAAGCCAAAGCAGATGCAGCAAGTCTACTCAGCTACTTAAGCTATAAAGAAGCGTTGCTAAACTCGCCATTTAAACCACAAGCAATGGTCCGCTACGGTTGTATGCTGCAAGATTACCTAGCCTACTATGCACCAATGGGTGGCATGGTTGAATACACAGCGGTACTGGGCAGCCATATAAAAGCAGGTGACACAATCGCTCATATTTTGCGCATGGAGCGTTACCTGTCGGAGCAACCTTTGCACAGCATCACTTTAGATAAAGATGCCATTGCTATCTTGCATTTTGCATCAGCAAGCGTCAATCAAGGAACTGAATTGTATAAGTTCTTTACTAATTACTTTGAGCTATAGCTCAATCACAATATTGCGTGAGAGTAAGCTGGTATCAACCTGCTTACTAAGGAATGGCGGCGATGCCGCCAACCTTTTTCCATTCAGATCCGCTAACTAGCATACTTGACCCCAAACCTAAACAGCAGTTATTCATCCTCATTTAATATAAAGCGGTGTATAATTGTCACTTCAATAATATTCTATGAAACAATACACTATGGAACTGCGTTCACTTGTTTTTGGTACTTTACTTTCAGGGCTTTCATTTACAACTCTCGCTGAGACACCTGCAAACAACGATGAGATTGATCTAGTTAAGCAATGCATTCTGAATGAAATTATTGGTGGCGATAAAAAGCAAACAATTGAGCAACTGAGGACTCGATGCGCTAAGCTGGATGCCGCAAAACAGCTCAGTTCTTTAGATAAGCGCGTAGCGCGAGAGCGAGTCGGTGAAAAAAACCGTAATGTACTTACACCACATCACCGTAACTATATTTTGCCTGTATCCTACATAAGCAACCCTAATAATCGCCCTTTCGATGGTCTTAAGAATATTGATACGGAAGCGGGTGAGCCGCTTGATAACTTTGAAGCGAAATATCAACTGTCTCTTAAAATACCACTTTATAGCGATTTTTCCGATAGTGACCAAGCCATTTATATGGGCTTCACTTTACAATCTTACTGGCAGCTTTATAACAAAGATATCTCTTCACCGTTTCGTGAAACCAATTATGAACCAGAACTATTCTGGGTTAACTTCCTAGATGATGAAAATGTCCTTTGGGGTGATGAAATGGCGATAGTGTTAGGTATCTCTCACCAATCTAATGGTAGAAGTCAACCTAATTCACGTTCTTGGAACCGTATTTATGCAAATTTCATCTGGGAAAATAATGGTTTTGTCTTCAGTTTCAAACCTTGGTATCGACTGCCAGAAGAGCGTAAAACTGATGTACTAACGGCCAAAGGAGACGACAATCCAGATATTCATAAATATATGGGTTACTTCGAGCTTAGTGGGGTGTATAGATATAAAGAGCATGAATTTGGCTTTACTGCGCGGAATAACCTTAACAGTGACAATCGGGGCGCTCTACAAATTGACTGGTCATTCCCTATCTGGGGAAAGTTACGAGGCTACGCACAATACTTTAATGGCTACGGTGAAAGCTTGATTGACTATAACGCAGACATTCAACGATTTGGGGTGGGTATACTGCTTACCGATATTTTATAAATACCACGCTCTACCCTGAAAATAGACCCACGATATAAAAAAGCGCCCTATTTATGGCGCTTCTTATTGTCATTACTCGTCTTCAGATAGGCTTTTTTTATCTCGCCTTTGATAAAATATTGCCGCAAGTAAATAACCAACACATACATACATGTTCAGTATAGGAATACAGGATGAAATTATTGCAGGCTTTTTCCTGAAACCCTTTAACTTCGCAATCAATAAATTAAACGGCAAAGCAATAATTACTGAGCCGACCACCACTAAAAATATCGGGTGCAATTCACCTGTTCTAAATAGTTCTAAAAATTCCATGTGACACCTTATATATTATTCTGGGGAAATGGGCACTATGGTCACACTTCCTCCGCCACTACCACCCATCCAACCTTCGCTGTACACCACCGTAACTGCAATACCGTATTCAGCAGCCTTATCTAAAAACCGCTGTAATCCTGCACTACTACTAAACGAGTATTGGCCCTGAATTGACGCACCAGCATCGGGGATTTTGTTACCATTGATGTCCCGAGCGCTGTTGGCTTTATAATTTAACTGCAAAACGGCACTACCTGCTGTCGCAGTGGTCATGATCAGTACAGAGCCATCTTCAAACTTAAACCTCAGTTCAAGACCACTTAGCGGACCAACAACTGCACCACCAAAGATTGATGTTAATTGTGCTGACCAATACGTGAGTGGATAAGCAGATTGATACCAGCTACCTAACTTATCGTGGTTACTGAAATTTTGCGACAAACTCCATGCACTCCCTAACCCTGAAGAGGATGGGACTGGCACCGTAGTTGACGCCTCTATACTATTGAAATACGTATGCGCTTGATTCACTCTGTTCTGCAAATCTGAAGAAGTTGCGGTATATCGACCGGTCACCACAGTGGCTAATTCACCACGACGATCTAACTCTGGTCTAGACGTCACCCTAAACGACTTAACTAAGCCATTTTTAATACTAATAACATGCACATTATACTCAGAGCTAACACTGTCATACTCAGTCATCTCTTTCACTTTACTCACCGCTTTGGTGTGCATTTGCACTGCCGAAGAGCACGGATTACAAGTCACATTAATCGCAGCTTTGCTATCGTGAGTAAATAATAAAAGTAAAAAACAAAATGTAATAATGAGAAGTTTGCTATGTTTCATTTTCTATGTCCTTATAGGTAATTGCAGTTATCCATTAACTGACAATTTACAAGCTAGACCAAGAGCTGATATTAAGCAATTATTTAGTAGGTAATAATACGAAAAAAATAGTATTTAAGTTTTATTTTTAAATCGATGTGTTATTTAAGGATACACGCTATCCTGTTCTTAACATGCAAATTATGAACAACGCGTGCGCGCAGTATCCTGCTATGCTAAAGGCGATGAACTTTAGTGCATCACCTTTGAATTTATTGAGACCACCAAATATTATTTGAGTTGCTGAGTGAGCCAATACAAATCTGAGTGAATGCCTGCTGCGGTCACCTCTTTGCCGGCACCAGGGCCTTGAATAACTAACGGATTCTGCTCGTACCACAGACTTTTTATTACAAATATATTATCACCAGGGGTTAAATTCGCAATCGCCGAGCCTGCCTCAGCAAAAGCAATTCCAACTTTTGCAGTCACTGTACCACTGTCGCTAATAATTAATTGCCCTGTGTAACGGAGCGATTTACCCTCATCATCTGCTTGTTGGTATTTCGCAGCATAAAATGTGTCTAATTCATCACGTTTCGCTAAAAAGTCATCCCAACTACCTTCAGCTAAATGCACCGGCATTAGAGGTTCTAATGCAATGTCATCAACATCGAGTTCTAAGCCTAAATCACGCGCCAATATGAGCAACTTTCGTTGCATATCTCTACCTGATAAGTCTTCTCTGGGATCTGGTTCGGTATACCCCATTTCTTGTGCAGCAAGCACCAAGTCAGAAAACTTTTGATCAACAGTAAAACTGCTACATAACCAAGAGAGCGTGCCTGAAAATACCCCTTCAATTGACGTGATCACATCACCGCTATTTTGTAAGTCAGCCAAGGCAAAATTGATAGGCAAACCCGCACCAACACTGGTGTTATAACGCCAATGTAAATTACGCTCACGTTGCTGCTCTCGTAATAACTGATACCAACCTCTGTCGGCAGTACCTGCGTATTTATTAGCGCTGATCAAGTGACAATCACTGACCACAAAGTCTGGATACAGCAAACTAAATGCTTCACTTGCGGTGATATCAATCACCACTTTATGTTCATAATCTAATTCTGAAATGTGCTCAACAAGCGACTTACTGTTGTAACTTTGCGCTTCATTTTTCCATTGTGTCTGCCATGCTGATAACTCAATACCGCTCGGTGAAAATACCATCTCTTTTGAGCGCAGTAAACCAACAACCTTTAAATCAAACTGTGATTGCAAACGGGTAATTTGCTGCTCGCATTGTTGTAAAAATACATCTCCGACATTACCAATGCCGGCAATAATTACCGCAATCTCCCGACCTTTATTGATAAGCTTATCGTGCAATACAGCCAAAAGATCACTGTCTAATGCCTGATCGGTCAAGAACAACGCGTAATCACTGTCTTGATGAGCAAAGCGAACGACTACTTCACGATCATGGAATAATTGCTCGGCTTGCTGCTTGAGCCCTGAGAGCTCTGAGGAAGACGCAACCAGTGCACACCCTTGCAAGTTGCTTTCTACAATATTAATGCGCCCAGCGAGCTGCTGTGCAACAATATGCGTGAATGTTGCAGGCAACAGTAAATACGCTTCACCATTAACAATAAAATGATGAATACTGTGCTGAATAAGCTGACTTAACGTACGTACTTCACCCTTCGCTAAGTTTTCTACGCGCACTAAATCAAGGTTCTCAAAGGTGGTAATAAAGCGTTTTGCTTTGCTATACCCTTCTTTTACTATTTCTGTAGGTGACGCTTCAGGCTCATAACTGCTGCGCACTTGTAGCTTGATGTTACTTCCCTTTAAAGGAGAGAGTGTCTTAGCATGTAGCACTGGATTACCTAGTCTTGCCAATAAATTTGCTTGAGCACGGCACACCTTTGGGTATTTCAGCGCATTGCTCACTTTACGTGGATCGGTGCTATACACCCCCTGCGTATCGGTCCAGATTGAGACGGCACTGGCATCAATATAACTGGCGAGTAGCGTAGCACTATAGTCACTGCCATTTCGACCTAATGTGACGGTATTTTTATCACAATCTTGTGCAATAAACCCGGTAACCACATAGACCACCGCATCTTGCAACTGGGCGTAACATGCTGCTTTATTCTGTTGGTGTAGCAATTGTGCATCATGCAACGTAAACAATTGGCGGGCATCAATGCTGCGTGCAGCTACCTTAAGCTCATTTAGATAATGCGCTAATAACCGAGCCGACCATAGCTCACCATGGGCTAATAAGGGAGATTCTTGTAATTCTGATTGTTGAGCCAATTGAGTAATGGCAACTAACTCAGCGTCTAGCTGCGCTTTGAGTGCTCGGTGTACATCGCCAGAGAACAACTCATCAACCAGCTCACTCTGGTGCTTTTCCAACTGAATCAATACGTCTGAAAACGCTTGTTGATCTTGCTGTTGATAACTTTGCCAAAGCTTCACTAACGTGTTTGTGGTTTTACCCGCCGCAGAAACCACCACACAATCACCGCTTTTACAATGCCCAAGTATTATTTGCGCAACGGCTTGATAGCGTGACGCAGAGCTTAAGCTTGAGCCACCGAATTTATGTACTACTCTTGTCATTTTTCTACCACAAAACCGTATGAGCCGGTGTTAATTTAAAAGTTTTTGCCTCATCAGATCCTTTGCTTTGACCTGGTGTAGTGCGTTTAAACGCTTGCTCTAGATCAGCCACCAAATCATCTAATTCTTCAATACCCACTGAAATTCGAATCAGCGTATCTCCTACGCCCGCTTCAAGACGAGCTGTCGCATCCATACCCGCATGTGTCATGGTCGCAGGATGACAGATTAAGCTCTCTACGCCACCCAATGATTCCGCCAATGAAAACTCATTTAAAGAGGTCAAGAATGCAGCAGAGTCACTTAACACGCCTTTTATGTCAAAGCTCACCATGCCGCCGAAACCAGCTTGCTGCTTTTTAGCTAGTTCATGTTGTGGATGAGATTCTAAGCCTGGGTAATACACTTGACTAACATAGTCCGATTGCTCTAAGTATTTGGCAATCGCCAAGGCATTTTCTTGATGCTGCTTTAAACGTACATTCAGCGTTCGTAAGCCGCGAAGCGTTAAATAGCTATCAAAGGGCGCGCCCGTAATGCCAATGTTATTTGCCCACCATGCTAGCTCCTCACCCAGTTCCGCAGTACGTGCGATCACGGCACCACCGACCACGTCTGAATGACCATTAATATATTTAGTGGTTGAGTGAACCACAATGTCTACACCAAACTTAATGGGGTTTTGTAATGCCGGTGACAAAAAAGTGTTATCTGCAGCAACTAGTGCACCTGCTTGCTTAGCTGTTTTCACCACAGCTTCTATGTCTGTCAGGCGAAGAATAGGGTTGCTCGGTGTCTCAATCCATACCACTTTTGGCTTTATATCTAAAATTTTCTGATAGCTTTCAGGCTGTGTTAAATCAAGTACTACAAGGTTTAATAAGCCACGCTTTTGCAATGATGTGAATAAACGATAACTGCCGCCATAACAGTCATGGGGGATCACCAACGTGTCATCGCTATTTAATAGTTGCGTCACTAAGTGAACAGCAGACATACCCGTTGCGGTAATAATGCCTCTTTCTCCGCCTTCTAGCTGAGCTAATGTTTCAGCTAAAATATCTCGATTAGGGTTACCACTGCGACCATAATCATAATCTCGTTTGGTATCGAAATCTGCAAATGAGTACGTAGTTGATAGGTATAACGGCGGTACGACCGCACCATGGTGCTTGTCTGCTTCTATGCCATGGCGTACTGCGATGGTTGATTTATTACGTTCACTCATATCGTCACCTAGATAGTTGGATGTTTAGACGTCTAAAAGGTTAGATTAATAAATACTAGAAGTCAAAACATTTATACTGCTAAATGGCTATTTACTTAGTATTTGACTATCTTATTTAAACCGATAAAATTTCGCCACTTCAAAAAAATGATCGCGAATACGATCGAACGAAACACTTACTATGGCAAGTAAAGGGGCTTTTGCCTAGACCATCACAAACAATGTCATATAATGACAACCAGTAAGTACATAGTTCCGTCGGATAGGCACTACAAAATAAAGGCAACAACAACATTATGGCTAAATGGAATGGTGAATATGTTCACCCGTATGCAGAACACGGTAAAAAGTCTGAACAAGTAAAAAAGATCACTGTATCAATCCCGTTGAATGTATTGAAAGTGTTAACTGACGAGCGGACTCGCCGACAAGTTAATAATTTACGTCATGCAACCAATAGCGAGCTACTGTGTGAAGCATTTTTACATGCATTTACTGGGCAACCTTTGCCAAACGATGAAGATTTACGAAAAGATAATCCAGAAAAAGTACCTGAAGAAGTGCGTCAAATTATGGAGTCTATGGGGTTAGAAGTGCCTATCATTGATGAAGAATAGTCAATTAGAAGCTCCTTCGGGGGCTTCCTATTCTTGTTTAATTTCGATAACTTCGAACTTTCAGAACCGCATTTTGCAACTTTAATCATCATTCATATCTGACAACTTCCACAATCTAAAACGTTATGTGCGCAATACACTCCCAAGTAATAAATACCGATATCGACATATAAGGGCTACGGCTATACCCATATAAAACGGCTTTAGTATCTACTTCATTAAAATATCACTCACTCTCGCGAATGAGATCTCGCATTCATTGCGTCAAAAGATGATTCATGTCGAAACTTTTGCTTCATTGCCACACCATCTATCGGTCTAACATCTCACCATTTACTTAAAAATGAGTGTAAGGCACTTTGTACAAAGAGAAAAATGAGAGTATCCAAATGAAGATGATTAAGAAAATACGTATTAGTAGGTATCGTTAGGGAGCAATATCAAGATAGATGGAATCGATATTCTGAATAAACAAAAGCCCCAACCAAAGGCCGGGGCTTTCAAAGACAAATCTTAAATTAGTTTAAAACTAAAATTAAGCTTGCTTAGGACGTGCAATAACGTCTACTAAAGTCCAAGATTTATTCTTAGAGATAGGAGCACACTCACGAATAGTAACTGTGTCGCCTGCTTTAGCTGTATTGCTCTCGTCATGTACGTGCAACTTAGTTGTACGCTTGATGTATTTACCGTAGATCGGGTGCTTAACCTGACGTTCGATACCTACAACAATAGACTTTTCCATCTTATCGCTGATCACACGACCTTGAAGAGTACGGATTTTATCAGTCATTATGCACCTGCCTTCTGGTTGATAACCGTTTTAACACGCGCAATACTGCGACGTACTTTTCTTAACTCGTGAGTCTGAGCTAGCTGACCAGTGCTTACTTGCATGCGCAGGTTGAACTGCTCACGTAGAAGCTCAAGAAGTTCAGCATTAAGCTCTTCAACGCTTTTGTCTTTAAGTTCGCTAGCTTTCATCACATTACCGTCCGAGTTACAAATGTTGTTTTGAAAGGTAATTTACGAGCTGCAAGGTTAAATGCTTCGCGAGCAAGCTCTTCCGGCACACCTTCCATCTCATAAAGTACTTTGCCTGGCTGGATTTCTGCAACCCAGTACTCAACAGAGCCTTTACCTTTACCCATACGAACTTCAAGCGGTTTGTTTGTGATTGGCTTATCTGGGAATACACGGATCCAGATTTTACCTTGACGCTTTACGTGACGTGTCATAGCACGACGAGCTGCTTCAATTTGACGCGCAGTCATACGACCACGGCCTGTTGCTTTCAAACCGAAAGAACCGAAGCTTACTTTGTTTCCGCTTGTAGCAAGACCACGGTTGCGGCCTTTATGCATTTTACGGAATTTTGTACGTTTTGGCTGTAACATTAATCGCTACCCCTTACTTAGCACTTTTTTTGGCTTTCTTCGGTGCACGTTTAGCTGGCTTCTCTTGCTCTTGAACTAGTGGTAAACCACCAATTACTTCGCCTTTGAAGATCCAAACTTTAACACCGATGATGCCGTAAGTGGTTAAAGCTTCAGAAGTTGCGTAGTCGATATCAGCACGTAGAGTATGTAGAGGTACACGACCTTCACGATACCACTCAGAACGTGCGATTTCAGCGCCGCCTAGACGACCACTTACTTCAACTTTGATACCTTTAGCACCAATGCGCATTGCGTTTTGTACCGAGCGCTTCATAGCACGACGGAACATAACACGACGCTCTAACTGAGATGCAATACCGTCAGCAACTAATTGTGCGTCAAGTTCTGGCTTGCGTACTTCAGAAATATTAATCTGAGCAGGAACACCAGCGATCTTAGTTACAGCTTGACGAAGTTTTTCAACATCTTCGCCTTTCTTACCGATAACAACACCAGGACGAGCTGTATGAATTGTTACACGGATAGATTTAGCTGGACGCTCAATAACGATTTTAGACACAGAAGCCGCTTTCAATTCCTTAGTAAGGAATGTACGTACTTTGTGATCGCCAAAAAGCTGTGCAGAGAAATCTTTTGTACTCGCGTACCAGGTAGAAACCCAAGGTTTAGAGATACCTAGGCGAATACCAGTAGGATGAACTTTTTGTCCCATTACTTATATCTCCTAGCTATCTGAAACCACAACAGTGATGTGGCTTGTACGCTTAAGGATGCGGTCTGCGCGTCCTTTAGCACGTGGCATAATACGCTTCATTGTAGGACCATCGTCCACAAAAACCGTAGCTACACGTAGCTCATCAATGTCAGCACCTTCGTTATGCTCTGCGTTAGCAATAGCAGACTCAAGTACTTTCTTAACCAATACAGCCGCTTTTTTAGGGCTGTATGCCAGGATTTCTAGTGCGCGATCTACCGGAAGTCCGCGGATCTGATCTGCAACTAGACGTGCTTTTTGCGCCGAACCAGAGGCGAATTTGTGTTTAGCTAATGCTTCCATCATATTCCCCTATTAACGCTTCTTCGCTTTCTTATCCGCAGCATGGCCGCGGTAAGTACGAGTAGGTGCAAACTCACCTAGTTTGTGACCGATCATTTCGTCTGTAACGAATACAGGTACGTGCTGACGACCATTATGGACAGCGATGGTCAATCCGATCATGTTAGGGATGATCATTGAACGACGGCTCCAAGTCTTTATAGGCTTCTTGTCACCGCTTTCCAACGCCTTCTCTACCTTCTTCAGCAAGTGTAGGTCTATAAATGGACCCTTCTTGAGAGAACGTGGCATGGCAATTCCTCAACTATTACTTAGTACGACGACGTACTATTAGTTTATCCGTACGCTTGTTCTTGCGCGTTTTAGCACCTTTAGTAGGCTTACCCCATGGAGACACAGGGTGACGACCACCAGAAGTACGACCTTCACCACCACCGTGTGGGTGATCAACCGGGTTCATGGCAACACCACGAACTGTCGGACGAATACCACGCCAGCGGTTAGCACCTGCTTTACCTAGTGAACGAAGCATATGCTCAGCATTGCCTACTTCACCTAAGGTAGCGCGACAGTCAGACTCAACTTTACGTACTTCGCCTGAACGAAGACGTAGAGTCACGTATTGACCTTCACGTGCTAGGATTTGAACGTATGCACCAGCAGAGCGTGCAATTTGCGCACCCTTACCAGGTTTTAACTCTACGTTGTGTACAGTCGAACCTACAGGCATGTTACGCATCGGTAATGTGTTACCAGCTTTGATAGGTGCATCAACACCTGACTGGATCTGATCACCGGCTTTAAGGCCTTTAGGTGCAATGATGTAACGACGCTCACCGTCTGCATATAATACAAGAGCGATGTTTGCGCTACGGTTAGGATCATACTCTAAACGCTCAACAGTGGCTGGAATGCCATCTTTAGTGCGTTTGAAGTCGATTAAACGATAGTGTTGCTTATGACCACCACCGATATGACGAACCGTGATACGACCGTTGTTGTTACGACCACCTGATTTAGAGTTTTTCTCTAAAAGCGGTGCGTATGGCTTACCCTTGTGTAGCTCAGAGTTAACCACTTTAACGACGTGACGACGACCCGCAGAAGTTGGTTTACACTTTTGAAGTGCCATAATTCTAACTCCCCTTATTACTCGGCGCCGCCGACAAAGTCTAGCTCGCTACCTTCTTTAAGAGTAACGTAGGCTTTTTTCCAGTCGCTACGACGACCGAAACGTTGACCTGTACGTTTTGTTTTACCCTTAACGTTTAGAGTGCGAACACCAGTTACTTCTACTTCAAAAAGCTTCTCAACTGCCGCTTTAACTTCAGCTTTAGTTGCATCGTTTACTACTTTGAAAACAATCGTGTTGTTTTCTTCAGCAGCGATCGTGCTTTTCTCAGAGATGTGTGGAGTAAGAATTACTTTTAAAAGACGTTCTTCACGGATCATGCTAGCGCCTCCTCAAGTTGCTTAATAGCACCTGCAGTAATAAGTACCTTATCGAATGCGATTAGGCTTACTGGGTCGATGCCAGCTACATCACGAGTGTCAACCTTATAAAGGTTACGTGAAGATAGGAATAGATTCTCATCTACTTCTTCAGTCACGATAAGCACGTCTTTAAGCTCAAGTTCTTTAAGCTTAGAAACTAATTCTTTTGTTTTTGGTGCTTCAAGACCAAAACTTTCAACAACGATTAAACGCTCTTGACGAACAAGCTCAGACAAAATGCTTTTGATTGCACCGCGATACATCTTACGGTTAACTTTTTGGCTGTGGTCTTGCGGCTTAGCTGCAAAACTTACACCACCGCTGCGCCAGATTGGGCTGCGGATTGTACCAGCACGTGCACGGCCAGTACCTTTTTGAGCGAATGGTTTTTTACCACCGCCTCTAACTTCAGAACGTGTCTTCTGAGCACGAGTACCTTGGCGAGCACCTGCTGCATATGCAACAACTACTTGGTGTACCAATGCTTCGTTAAACTCACGTCCAAAAGTAGCTTCGGAAACTTCAAGCGCGCCAGCGCCTTTAATTGCTAATTCCATCACTAAATCTCCAGGACTTATGCTTTAACAGCAGGTTTAACGATAACGTCGCCGCCAATAGCGCCAGGTACAGCACCTTTAACTAGAAGCAGATTACGTTCAGCGTCAACACGTACTAGTTCAAGATTCTGAGTCGTTACACGCTCAGCACCCATATGACCGGCCATTTTCTTACCTTTAAACACCTTACCAGGTGATTGGTTTTGACCGATTGAACCAGGAGCACGGTGAGACAAAGAGTTACCGTGTGTAGCGTCTTGCATGCTGAAGTTCCAGCGCTTAACACCACCTTGGAAACCTTTACCTTTCGAAGAACCGGTAACGTCTACTTTGTTGATATCAGTAAATAATTCAACAGTAAGTTCATTACCTACTTCAAAATCGCCTTCACCACCATTTAGGCGGAATTCCCACAGGCCACGACCCGCTTCAACACCAGCTTTTGCGAAATGACCCGCATCTGCTTTGTTTACACGGCTTGCTTTTTTCTCGCCTGCAGTAACTTGAAGCGCATTGTAACCGTCTGTTGCGTCAGATTTGATCTGAGTAACACGGTTAGGAGTTGCTTCAATAACTGTCACAGGGATAGATACACCATCTTCAGTGAAGATGCGTGTCATACCCACTTTACGACCGACTAGACCTAATGCCATTTTCCTAAAACCTCTCTAATCTTCCGATTAACCCAGGCTGATTTGAACATCAACACCAGCAGCAAGGTCTAGGCGCATTAGAGCGTCTACAGTCTTGTCAGTTGGTTCTACGATGTCGATCAGACGTTTATGGGTGCGGATCTCATATTGATCTCGCGCATCTTTGTTCACGTGCGGAGAAGTCAATATTGTAAAACGTTCAAAGCGAGTTGGAAGTGGGATTGGACCACGTACCTGAGCGCCAGTGCGTTTCGCTGTTTCCACGATTTCCGCCGTTGATTGGTCAATCAAACGGTGGTCAAAAGCTTTTAGGCGAATACGAATGCGTTGATTTGACATTCTTTAACAACCTCAATTAAAAGAGCATTTAAAAAGAGCATAAAAATACCACCAGAACAAAATAATAAATTATTTGCCGGTTGGGATCTTTATTTCTACCATTGAACTCCAAATCGGAGTTCCTGTTTTAGCTTGAAATCCAAGCTTTATTTGCTTTCTAACTGTCTATAACAGTAGAAAGTCCGCATATTATAATGATATTGGCGATAAATGCAACAAGTAATACTAAGTTTTATTTCATGTTCTGTTTAATCATTCAAAGTAAGCTTAAACTAGCTACACCTTTTATATGTGCGCTTTTACACTAATCTAATATAGTGCATTATATCCAATTCAAGCTGAAATGGTCAGTCCAGTGAAAGCTTGCTATGCTATCACAAATTTTTAAATGTGGTGTTTTATGAGACTTATCTCGCAAGGTTTAAATCAACTTTCACAGTGGGCTAACGCATTATTGGTGAGGACTAAACTACTTCCCGAAAACCCCGTAGCACAATTTGAATTAAACCCTGAACTCCCAACATTTTATGTTGCTCGACTCAATGCTCGTTCTGACATTGCGGCACTCGATCATGTCTGTAAAAAGCTAGCACTGCCTCGCCCAACACAAACACAGTCTATTGGTGAAAAGTCCATTCCTCGTTTTATTGGGCTACAAAATCCAACGCCACTGTTTTCTAAAAAAGCAAAACCCAGTAATGCGTTGGATATTGGTAAAGATATTTTTGAAGCTTTACAACTTACACCTGATTGTCAGGCCCAAATCATTCCAATCACAATACTATGGGGCCGTAACCCAGGAAAAGAGAAACCGGGTATAGGCACGTTATTTTCACATTCTTTAACGCCTAGCTGGTTGCGAAAATGCTTTGTTTTACTATTTTCAGGCCGAGATAACTTAGTTCGCTTCAGTCAACCTATCGAGCTCAACCAACTTATCAACGACAAAGCCGATGTCGATGAATTGCCACATAAACTTGTTCGTGTAGCACGAGTACACTTTCGCCGTCAAAAATTAGCAGCAACAGGTCCAAAACTCCCCTCTCGGGAACAGTTATTTAATTCTTTACTCGCATCACCCAGTATCAAAAAGGCCATTGAAGAAGAAGCCAAAAGTAAAGGGTTAACCCATGATGAAGCGCGTTTAAACGCTCAAAACCTATTAGAAGAAATTGCAGCAAATTATTCAGATGCAATGGTCAAAGTTGGCGAACGACTTCTCACTTGGTTATGGAATAAACTTTATAATGGAATTGAAATAAAATATGCAGAACGCGTCCATAACTTAGTTGATAAAGGCCATGAGATTATTTATGTACCTTGCCACCGCAGCCACATGGATTACCTGTTACTCACATATGTGATCTATCATCAAGGACTCGTTCCTCCACATATTGCAGCAGGCGTTAACTTAAATTTCTTTCCGGCAGGCGGCATATTTAGACGTTGTGGGGCATTTTTTATACGCCGCTCATTTGCTGGTAACAAACTTTACTCTGCCGTATTCAAAGAATATTTAAGCCAGCTCTTCATTAAAGGTTATTCTGTTAAGTTTTATACTGAAGGAGGTCGCAGCCGCACTGGTCGCTTACTTCCACCCAAAACAGGTATGTTAGCAATGACAATTCAATCCATGTTGCGAGGAATAGACAGGCCGATTTCAATAGTTCCTGTTTATATTGGCTATGAGCATGTCATGGAGATTAATACCTACCTTAAAGAATTAGCAGGGAGTAACAAAAAGAACGAATCGGTATTTGCTGTCTTCAAAGCCATGAAAAACCTGAAAAACTATGGTCGTGGTTATTTAAATTTTGGTGAACCAATTAATGTAAATCAATATTTAAATGAGCATCAGCAAGGGTGGCATAACGCAATACACCCAACCAATGTGCAAAAGCCGACATGGTTAAATGCTCGTGTCGCCGGCTTGGCCGACAACATTATGACTAATATCAATAGTGCCGCTGCTTTAAATGCAGTTAATTTATTGGCCACCATTTTACTCAGCAACAGTCAATTTGCATTAAGTAAACGTAAGTTACTTTCTCAGCTAGAGTTTTATCTAAACTTACATCGAGATGCTAAGTACAACACACAAGTTACTTTACCAGAAGGCAACGCTGAGCAGCTGCTTCAACATGCCCTGCAACTCAACAAGTTTGACGTATTGCAAGATGAGCTTGGGGACATTGTAACAATTAATGAGCAGGAACGGACTCTTTTTAATTACTATCGCAATAACATTATTCATGTATTTGCCGTGCCCAGTATTATTGCTCAGCAATTAGTAAACTGCCGCACAGTCACTATACAAGAATGTGAACAGCAATTAGCATTGCTATATCCATTTTTTGCGAAAGAGTGGTTTTTAACGCCATTGCGTGCAGAGTATATTGCTGAAATATTAAACGCCTTTGCTAACCATGGACTCATTGAATTTGACGGTCACTCTGTCAAAGTCGCCTCTCAAAGTAATGCCGTTGCACAGTTAGAGATGCTGGGGAAAGTCATACATTTAACACTCGAGCGTTATGCAATCACAGTCAGTTTAATCGATTCCAATCAAGGGATCACACGTACGACTTTAGAATCTGAAAATGATGTACTTGCAAAACGCTTAGGGACGCTCCACGGCATTAAAAGTCCTGAGTTCTTTGATAAAAAAGTGCTGGTATCGTTTATTTCAAGCCTTAAAACTCAGGGCTATATTACTGTCTCTGAACAGCAATGTATTGAGGCTACTCAGCAACTCGCTGAGCTAAAATCTCATTTACGCGCATTGTTGCCAGCAAGTATTTGGCAATCAATTAACGACACCCTTTAGCCCTTATAACCAAAAGGGGGTTACTTCGTTACCGCATAGTAACCCCTTTTTGATATTAACCCCGTTGTCGCATAACACCTTCTTGCATCGTAGAAGCAATCAGCTCTCCATTACGGTTAAAAAACTGACCTCTAACTAAACCTCGGCCGTTGCTGGCACTTGGGCTGTCCACACTATATAGAATCCAGTCATCTAACCTAAATGGTCGATGGAACCACATCGCATGATCAACTGTAGCAACCTGCATACTCGGGTGCATAAATGATAACCCATGAGGCTGAAGTGCCGTTGGTAAAAATTCAAAATCAGACGCGTATGCTAAAAGGTAATTGTGGATCCGCCTATCATCTGGCATAGGTCCATTGGCTTTAAACCATACATGACGCTCTGGGGTTGTTTTTTGTGGCTTAAAAGGGTTTTGAAAATCTACGGGCCTCATTTCTAGAGGCATTTCGCGAGTAAATTTATGTCTTAACGGCTCCGGTATCAAATGCGCATTTTCTTGATAAAACTCTAATGACGATTTTAATGTTTCAGGTGCTGGCACCTTTGGCATATTACTTTGATGAGAAAGCCCAGGTTCATCTCCCTGAAATGAGGCTGTCATATAAAATATCGGTTTACCATATTGAATCGCACTTACACGACGAGTACTAAAGCTTTTACCATCCCGAATAGTCTCAACGTCATAGACAATAGGTTTCGCTGGGTCTCCAGGACGCAAAAAATAAGAATGTAGTGAGTTTACATATCGCGCTTCCGGCAAGGTATATTTTGCCGCTGACAAAGCCTGTCCCATAACTTGCCCACCAAAAACTTGTGGAAAGCCTAAATCTTGACTTTGACCTCGATAAATACCCAATTCAATTTCTTCTAATTTTAGTAATGACAATAAATTATCAAGTATCTGACTCATGGTACGTGCCTGCTTAGTTATCGTGATTTAATAATACTATAAATAACAACGATACCTACCCTAATTACTTATCAAAGCGCATTTAACGAACACCATATTGATTAATGATTGCATGACGACACATTTATCTACGACAATAAGACTTTACACACGAAAGAGATCCTCGCCATGGCATATTGGTTATTTAAAACTGAACCGGAGACATTCTCCATCGATGACTTAAAAAGTGCATCACAACAACGTACATTTTGGGAGGGCATCAGAAATTATCAAGCGCGCAATTTTTTACGAGATAGAGTGCAAATCGGAGATCAGGTGTTCATTTATCACTCTAGCTGTAAAATACCTGCCATTGTGGGCATTGCCGTCGTCGTCAAAGCTGCGGAAGCCGACCCGCATCAATTCGACATGAATAGCGATTATTACGATGCGAAAGCCACCCACGAAGCGCCTCGGTGGGTAGGCGTAACCATTCAATATCAGCAACACTTAACCCCCATTACATTGGCCGAAATAAAAGCCAACAACGCCATTACTGAACTCGCACTCAAAAAGGCTAATCGACTATCAATCATGCCCGTCACTGACAGTGAGTGGCAATTATTAATAGCGTCGCGCTAGATTCCTGTACGTGTTGCGCTCCGCTCTCGCCTCCCAAATTGGGTGCAATCGAAAAATACAGTAATAAGACCAGCCAAGAAAAGAGCAATGAACCGATGAACCTACCACTTTCTTCATACTTTAGAGTTCGTTGGCGGGTTAATATCAAACCGAACGGTACTAGACAATCAAATATCTCCTACTCGTCACTGTCTATGTCATTCCACTGTACCTCACTCACAAGCACTCTACTGGGGGCTATATAATGCAAAATATCATCCGCATTAATCCTATATTCCAATGGTGGGTTTAAATCCAAATTTTGCCCGTTTCGGTCATGTGCTACGCCTAATAAAATTGCATTGTGATGTGTCTTAAAATAGGGAAATAGTGCGCCAAATTGATAGCTACTAACATCTTCAGGTAACTGTAAGCTAAATTGTGTATCACCGTGTAGACTCGAAAGCAGCTCTTCTTGAACACGACTAGAGCCGGGGTCCTGCATGGCACGCACTAATATTTCAGCCGATTTAGCCGACGAACACTCCACGTTCTGACAGTGAGAACGTAATAAAGCAACTTTACTTTCATCCTGAAAATGCGCGCTAATATGAGCTTCAGGTTTGATAATAGGGCTTAATTTCAAAGAGGTAGTGAAAGTTTGGTCATCATCTTGCCCATCTATAATCACTTTATCTGCATCGCTGATAGCAATTCTGGCCAACTGCTCATTCTCTGTGAAACTAGTCAAACGCGCAAAATTAACTTCTGGATAGCCCAATAAAGGATGCTCTATATTGTCAGTAACAGCCAAAACGATACGCCGCTTATCTCGTTTTGTATCTGCAAGAATATAGTCAATGATTTTCTTTGTTCTGACTGGGTGCCAACCAAATATAATAATGTGATTGCGCAAATGGTAGTAATCTTTATCGCCTGTCATTGCTCGTTTTATCCAAAATGTTGCCATTTGCCCTGCTTTTCCAAGCAGAACACCAAATAAACCTAAACCAAACGGAATTTGCACCAACGCCACAACCCAACGGCCAAAATCAGTTGTGGCACTAAAATCGCCATATCCAACGGTTGAGGTTGTTACAATATAATAATAAAAAAATACATTTGCTGGCAGTAATGTGTGCTCATTTGCAAATAGTAACAACCCCCATACTAACCCCATATGCAGCGCGGTAATTAAACACAATAACCGCCAACTAGCTCGGTCAACATGAGCGCGTAATAATACTACTAAGCGTTTAAAAATAATCATAATTAGGCGTGTCGTGAAAATATATATCTACCCTACTTTATTTCAAGTTTCTTGAAAACCTCACCATGACTATACACAATAAAATAACAATAAATTCAGTTTTGGAAACTTACAGACAAACTCGTAATTTGCAATAACTTGGGTATACTCAAATATGAAATAACACGAGATAATAGGTTTAAGAATGGCAGGTGTATTGGCTTCAGTGGATCAAAGAACACAATTAGTTGGCGAAAACCGGCTTGAGCTGTTGTTATTCCACTTACACAGTCGACATTTGTTTGCACTGAATGTATTTAAGGTGAAAGAGGTCGTGAAATTACCACACCTCAACATTATTCCCAATGCGCACCCTAAAGTATGTGGAGTGACAACAATACGTGGCGAATCAATCCCCGTCATAGATTTACGCTTAGCGATTTGCATGCCTGATTGTGAGCGAGGCGCAGACTGTAATCTTGTTATCACCGAATATAACCGCTCTATACAAGCGTTTTTAGTTGGTAAAGTAGATCAAATCGTTAATACAACATGGTCTGATATTATGCCAACCCCCAGTTCTGTGGGTAAAAACCATTATTTAACTGCTTTAACAAAAGTAGTCCGAGAAGATATCGAGCATATTGTAGAGATCATTGACGTTGAAAAAGTATTGGCCGAAATCATAGAATACGACATTGGTATTTCCGATAATGTGTTAGATCAGACGATTATTGAAGATTTTAAAGGCCGTAAAATACTTCATGCTGACGACTCCCCAACCGCCCGTAGGCAAGTCGCAGACACGCTTGCCCAACTTGGCATCGAAATCATCCCTGCGACTGACGGTCAACAAGCACTTGACTTATTGACGAAATGGGCCGATGACGGTGTTAATGTAAATGAAGAGCTCCTCGCGGTGATCACTGATGCTGAAATGCCTGTTATGGATGGGTATAGATTAACGTACGAAATTCGGAATGACCCACGCCTCAAAGATCTGTACGTAGTACTTAACACATCCCTTAGCGGCAGCTTTAATCAAGCTATGGTTGAAAAAGTAGGATGTAATGCTTTTCTTTCAAAATTCCAGCCTGACTTACTTGTACAAGAAGTACAAAACCGCTTAAAAGCGATTCTGACCACCAAGTAACTGGCTACTTATACAGTGTTTGTACTTTTATTTTCTTTTTAATTTCAAATTGTTAAATATTAAGACGTAAGGAACATCACCACAAAACTGGGAAAGCGAAGTACACAAAGGTATACTTTGCCTTCATTTTCTATAACAGGCGTGATGATGGACGTTTCTGAATTAATCGATGGTTTAAACGATAAACAGCGAGAAGCTGTTGCCGCACCACTACAGAATATGCTGGTGTTGGCGGGTGCGGGGTCTGGTAAGACTCGAGTACTAGTACATCGTATCGCTTGGTTAATGCAAGTCGAACATGCATCACCCTACAGTATATTTGCCGTAACATTTACTAATAAAGCAGCCAAAGAAATGCGCTCCCGTGTAGAGGAAACAATCAAGTCTTCTGTTGGCGGGATGTGGATTGGAACCTTTCACGGATTATCTCACCGCATCTTACGAGCGCATTACCGTGATGCTAATTTGCCCGAAGCATTCCAAATACTAGACACCGATGATCAAGTTCGTATGATCCGTCGACTGCTCAAAGCAATGAATATCGACGAAAAAAAGTGGCCTGCAAAGCAAATCGCATGGTATATCAGTGCACGTAAAGATGAGGGCACTCGACCTAAAGATATTCAGGCTTACGATATCAATGAGCAGCTATTACTTAAAGTATATACTGCGTATCAAGAAGCCTGTGATCGTGCTGGCTTAGTCGATTTTGCCGAAATTCTATTACGATGTTTTGAATTGCTACAACAGCATCCCACCCTCTTACGCCACTATCAGCAACGTTTTCGCTATATGCTAGTTGACGAATTCCAAGATACCAATAGCATTCAGTACCAATGGCTTAAGTTACTTGCTGGGACTGAAAACACGATGATGATAGTGGGAGATGACGATCAAAGTATTTATGGCTGGCGAGGGGCTAAGATTGAGAATATTACCCGCTTTGTGGGTGACTTTAATGCCGAAACGATTCGCCTAGAGCAGAACTATCGCTCAACTGCCACTATTTTAAAAGCATCTAATGCACTTATTGAGAATAACGCTGAACGTATGGGTAAAAGTTTATGGACTGAGGGCTCAGAAGGTGAGCCTATTTCTGTCTATGCCGCTTTTAATGAACTCGATGAATCTCGCTTTGTCGCAAGCAAAATCCGCAGCTGGCTAAATGCAGGTAACAAACTCGATCACAGCGCCATTTTATATCGAAATAATGCCCAATCACGGGTACTTGAAGAAGCATTATTACAAGAAGGGTTAAAATACCGAATTTATGGTGGCATGCGCTTTTTCGAACGACAAGAAATTAAAGATGCTCTTGCATATTTACGCTTGATTAGCAATCGACAGGATGATGCCGCATTTGAGCGGGTTATTAATACCCCAGCGCGAGGCATTGGCGATAAAACACTCAGTCACATCCGCGATTGTGCTCGAAATGAGTCAATGCCTTTATGGTACGCGGCGAAAGCAATCGTAGAAGAAAAGCACCTTTCTGGTAGAGCAGCAACAGCAATTAGTCGCTTTGTAGAAGTGGTTGAGAAGTTGGACGATAGTATTACGGAATTAGAGTTGGCTGAGCAGGCACAATTAACTATTGAACAATCAGGTTTACTGGCGATGTATCAAGCTGAAAAAGGCGAGAAAGGCCGCGCTCGTGTTGAAAACTTGGAAGAATTAATCAGTGCATGTGGTCAATATGATTTACCTATCGATGAAGACTTTAGTTCACCTTTGCAAGGCTTCTTAGCTTATACATCACTAGAGTCAGGAGAAGGACAAGCTGATGAACATGAAGATGCAGTGCAAATGATGACATTACACTCAGCCAAAGGTTTAGAATTCCCTCTGGTTTTTATGGTTGGGGTAGAAGAAGGCATGTTCCCGTCCCAACAAAGTCATGAGGAATCAGGCAGATTAGAGGAAGAACGTCGGCTTTGTTATGTTGGTATGACACGGGCAATGGAGAAACTATACATTAGTCACGCTGAAAGCCGTAGATTGTATGGACAGGAAAAGCATCATAGTCCGTCTCGTTTTTTACGTGAATTACCCGATGATTGTGTCGAAGAAATTCGTATAAAAACTCAAGTTTCGCGTCCTGCGGCGAGTGGTCGCTTTAGCCCGTCAGTAACACATGCCGTTTTTGAAGACAGTGGTTATACGCTAGGTCAACGTGTTTTACACGCCAAGTTTGGTGCTGGAACAGTATTAAATTACGAAGGAAGTGGCGCTCAATCACGCATTCAAGTCAATTTTGATGATGTGGGCAGCAAATGGTTAGTGACGGCTTATGCACGTCTTCAAGCCATGTGATATAACCCCACTACTTACTCAACTGGCGTATAATAAGCATCGCCAGTTGTTACTGTTATGTGGGGAGCACAATTGGGCCGTTGCCCAATACCAAGCCATGTTCACGCATTTTTCTGGTAGCCAATTATTGCTTTCTAAGCACTCGGATTTACACTCAGCACGCTGGCCTGAGCATTTACACGAAATCTTAGGTCAAGAGTTTACAGTTGCCCTATATGATGGATATGCTGGCATCATTCCAAACAAATTAGCTGCTGTCAGTGGTACAGTTAAAGCTGGTGGAGTATTGGTACTACTTCTACCTGAATTAACGCAGCTCAATGCGTGGTCTGATCCAGCACAAAAAACATGGTCATCGTACGGTACTGACACAAGTAACAGTCTATTTTTACAGCGTTGGCAACAACTCATCCCCGCACTACCCATTAGCGTATTATCACAAACCAACGGCGCAACCTTAAACATACCTGCAGCGCAAGCTCCCTCTGTACAAAATACATTACAACAAAGTCAGGTAGTGTCTGCTCTGCATCAACACTTACAACAAAAAAATACAACGCCTTATTTGATCAGTGCTGACAGAGGACGAGGGAAGTCTTCTGCATTGGGCTTATTGGTTGCCAACATGCCAGAACATCAGTTTGTCATTTGTGCTGTGCAATATCGTGCGGTAAAAAGCTGCTTTAAACATTTAGCCATTGCGCAGAAGATCGAGTACTTTGGTCATGAAAAGCAACTTGCAAACTTACATTATATGCCGCCAGATCAACTGCTCCAAAACATGCCTTTACATGACATCATCGTACTAATTGATGAAGCTGCTACCTTACCTGTCCCTACTTTAATGAAGATAGAGCAACAGGCTGAAAGCTGTATTTTCGCAAGCACCTTAGCTGGCTATGAAGGCAATGGAAGAGGCTATACCCTCAAATTTGCACAATACCTCGCTAGCAAGCACCCCAAATACCAACAACTTTCACTCACACAACCCATTCGTTACAACTCAGGTGACCCTTTAGAACACTCAATTAATCGATTACTTGCTTTAGATAGTCAATATATAGAACCCCCGCATTTTTTTCACAACGCAGTGCAGTTTATTGAATTAAGCACCCATCAGCTCAGTCATAATGAGCAATTATTAGCACAGACTTTCGCCCTTTTAGTCATCGCACATTATCAAACCAGTGTAAACGACTTTAGACAATTGCTAGATAGCCCTAGCCAACGTTTGTTTGCTATTGCACATGATGAACACATTGTTGGTGTATGCTTAGTTAATTTAGAAGGTGGTCTAGATGATACGATTCAACAGCAAATTTGCAGTGGTCACCGCCGTCCACAAGGGCATTTATTGGCTCAACAGTTATTTCACGTACAGGGGCAGACACCTTTTTTAAGCGCTAAATGTGCTCGAATCGTACGTATCGCTATTGCTCCTCATTTACAGAATAAACAATTAGGAAGTCAGCTTTTACAGTTTGTCGAACAAACCCTCGAACATACAATTGATTACTTTGGTAGCAGCTTTGGTTGTGACCAACCTTTGTTAAGGTTTTGGCAAAATAGGGGCTATACACTCGTCAAGCTAGGCTATAAAAAAGATAAAGCCAGTGGTCTGTATTCTGCGATGGTCATTAAGAGCCAAATACAGTTACATCATGAACAAATTCGATTACAGGCCCACTTTCAGAATATGCTGTCTTACCAGCTTATGAATCACTACTGTGAGTTACCCTCACCGTTAGTGCTCAGTATAATTACACAATGGCCAGACAAACCCCTACCAACTGAACTTAAAGCGCAATTACATTTTATAGCGAATAAGAATTCAAACCTCGAACAATATACTGCCCTTATTTGGCAAGTGATCATATTACGCCCCTCTCTACTATCAGACATACCGCGCATTTCCCAACAGTTAGCGATTAGTCTATTATTACAAAATAATACTAAGGAATGGGTTCAGCATACTCTATCGCTGCGCTCAAAAAAGCAATTTAATATTGCATTGCAAGCTTTGGTGAAAGAACTTTATGCACGGATCTCTGTTAAAAATTAGTGTAATAATACTCTGCTACTTGTTATTACAGCCTCATAGTTTTGCTGCCTCGCCTAAAGATATAAAATTAGGCATGTCTACGGCACTCAGCGGTCCAGCTCAAGCTATTGGTAGTCAGCTCAAGGTAGGCGCAAATATTTTTTTTGAACAGCTAAATAAAAACGGAGGGATCAATGGTGCCAAAGTCGACTTACTTGTATTAGATGATGGCTATGAGCCCAGTCGCACTGTTAATAACACTCGCTATTTTATATATGAGAAAAAGGTTGATGCTTTGTTCAGCTTCATGGGCACACCGACGATTTCAGCGATCCGTCCACTACTAGAGCACAGCAAAATTTCTCTATTGATGCCTTTCTCTGGCGCTGACTTTTTACGCAACAACCGTACGCTCAAAATATTCAACTTACGACCTAGCTATTTTGATGAAGCCGAAGAGCAAATAAACTACTTAGTGAATGAAAGAAAGCACAAAAATATTGCTTTGTTTATTCAAGCTGATGAATTTGGTATTACGTTAGAGAAAAGCCTCACAAAAGTACTCGCAGATAAAGGCTTAACCCCTTCCGTGATCACTCGCTTTCGCCGTAACTCTAGTAATGTAGATAAAGCACTCAGTAAAATTAAAGCATCTAGAGCAACCGCAGTAGCGCTGATAGGCACGTACAAGCCATTGGCAAAATTTATAAATAGGGCACAATTACGCGGTGTTAGAGCAGATTACACCAGTGTGTCGTTTGCTTCTAGTAAAGAGCTACTTAGCAGAATAAAGTCATCTCAACTGCTTATGATCACTGAAGTTGTGCCCAACCCATATAATTGTTCAGCACGACTATGTAACACATTCCGTACCCATGCAGCAGCATACCCTAACGCTAAGATTGATCATGTGCTTTTTGAAGGCTATTTAAATGCACTATTATTTAGTAAAGCTGCAACGCAATGCCCTCTTACGTTTAGCGACCAATGCATATTAGATAAGCTCTCCTTAATGCTTGAACATGATGCTGATTTACAAGAACTATTTAACGTAACATCTGCTGAAAAGAAATTACCGGTTTTCCGCTCATATTCATCATAATGTTCTATTCTTAGAACATAATTATAATTTTTTAGAGGCGAACATGGATTTAATAAACTTTCGAGTTGGACAAAAAACCATATCTCTTAAAATATTGGATATTTTGCTCACAGAACGTTATGAAGGGAACCTAACCTCTTTACCGAATGGAAACCCTAGCTTTTTAGGGGTAAAAGATTACATGGGGACTCCCACTCCCATTTTTGACTTAGGCCTGATCCTTAATAATCAGTCTTCACAAGATATTAATCGTGCACTAATTGATTTACTTATACAGTATGAACAAGAACATAAATCTTGGTTTCAAGCACTTGAACACAGTATTATTAATGGGACAGCTTTTGAAGGCGCACGCGATGCCAAACACAGTGAGTTTGGTAAATGGTTTTATCACTTCCAAACAGATAACGATGATCTAAAAGCTATCTTATCGCGTTTTGAACAGCCACATTCACAACTATACTCACTTCCAGAGCAACTATTTTCGCTAGTAAATAACAGCCAACGAGAAGAAGCAAAACGACTACTATCTAAGGAAAAATCAACAACTTACACGAAGCTTATACGCTTATTCGAGTCGGCCAGAGAACAAATAACCCTAGATCATAAGCCGATCATTGTGTTTACCACCGAAGATGGGCTGAAACCTCACATAGGTCTATTAGTCGACCAAGTAGAGGATAATATTCATTGCAATGAAAATGAAATTAAATCATTGAGTGAACTAACGAATATTGGTTTTGAAATTGATGCACAGACGAAAAAAATGATGCGGGGACTGATTAAACGAGGAGAAACACACAGTGTTGTCATTGACCCGAGTGCAATATTCAGACCTGAACACCTCAAAGATTATGAACCCGAAGAAACGGAGACATATGGGCTATTCTAACCCATATAACCCTAGCTACTGAATATCACCAACTATCAGACAAATGTAAATATTATTTTTTAGAAAATAATATGCTACAAAAATGCCGCTCATAAGAGCGGCATTTTTTAAATCTCTATTCGATATTAGTCTTTAAGTTGACGACCAGCACGCTTACGCTCACTTTCAGTCAATAACTTTTTACGAATACGGATATTTTCAGGTGTAACTTCTACCAGCTCATCATCATCGATAAACTCAAGTGCCTGCTCAAGAGACATTCTGATAGGTGGTACAAGTGTTTGTGCTTCATCAGTACCTGATGCACGAACGTTCGTTAACTGCTTTCCTTTAAGCGCGTTAACTGTCAGGTCGTTATCACGGCTATGAATACCAATAACCATACCTTCGTAGACTTCTACACCGTGTCCAATAAACAGCTTACCACGTTCTTGAAGGTTGAATAATGCGTTTGTTAGCGCTTTACCTGTTGCATTCGCAATTAATACACCATTCTTACGCTTACCAATAGTACCGCCTTTGTATGGGCCATAGTGGTCAAACGTGTGGTACATTAAGCCTGAACCTGATGTCAGCGTCATAAAGTCAGTTTGGAAACCGATTAAACCACGTGAAGGCATCATGAAATCCATACGCACACGGCCTTTACCATCTGGAGCCATATCCGTCATTTCTGCTTTACGAAGACCAAGTTGTTCCATAATTGAACCTTGGTGCTCATCTTGAACATCAATTGTTACTGTTTCAAACGGTTCTTCTAACTGACCATCAACTTCACGAAGAATTACTTCTGGACGAGAAACAGCTAGCTCATAACCTTCACGACGCATGTTTTCAATCAAGATACCTAGGTGTAATTCACCACGGCCAGACACGCGGAAGCTATCAGGGTTTTCAGTCTCTTCAACACGCAGTGCTACGTTGTGAACTAATTCATTTTCAAGACGCTCAAGGATATTACGTGAAGTAACAAACTTACCTTCTTGTCCAGCAAACGGCGAAGTGTTTACAGAGAACGTCATTGTTACTGTCGGCTCATCAACTGATAACGGAGTCAATGCTTCTACTGCATTTACGTCACAGATAGTGTCTGAAATTTTCAGTTCACCAAGACCTGTGATTGCAATGATGTCGCCGGCTTGTGCTTCAGCAGCTTCGTGGCGGTCAAGACCTAAGTAACTCATTACTTGGCCAACTTTACCATTACGCGTTGCACCATCAGCACCCACAATTGTAACCTGCTGGTTAGGCTTAACAGAACCGCGTTTAATACGGCCTACACCGATAACACCGATATATGAGTTATAATCTAGTTGAGAGATCTGCATTTGGAAGTCACCTGCTGGATCAGCATCTGGTGCTTCAACTTGCTCTACAATCGCTTCAAACATTGGTTGCATGTTATCTGATTCATTATCAAGATCTAATGTCGCCCAACCATTGATTGCTGATGCATAAATAACTTGGAAATCTAGCTGCTCGTCCGTTGCACCAAGGTTGTCGAATAAATCAAATACCTGATCCATAACCCAATCAGGGCGTGCACCTGGCTTATCAATCTTGTTAATTACCACGATTGGCTTAAGACCTAATGCGAATGCTTTTTGTGTTACAAAACGCGTTTGCGGCATTGGACCTTCTTGCGCATCTACTAATAGAAGAACTGAATCAACCATTGAAAGTACACGTTCTACTTCACCACCAAAATCGGCGTGTCCTGGAGTATCTACGATGTTGATGTGGTAATCATTCCACTCAATCGCAGTATTTTTTGCAAGGATGGTGATACCGCGCTCTTTTTCGATATCATTTGAATCCATTACACGCTCTTCGTTGCCGCCGCGTGTTTCTAGTGTGCCTGATTGCTCTAGCAACTTATCAACTAGGGTTGTTTTACCGTGGTCAACGTGTGCGATAATCGCAATATTTCTTAACTTTTCGATGCTCATATAATTACTCAGAGAAAGTTGAATCTCAGTGATCCTAGTCGATCTACGCGATTTCACTAAATGTTGGCGCGCCAGAGATGTCCCAATATAGGATTTAAACGGCGCACATTATCCCTTATTACGGCGATGGATGAAAGTTTATCCAACATAAATTTTATGACTTTATCAAGTCATTGTATTTTTTAGAGGGTTTTCAGGGCTATAAATTGCACTACTAATAAATAATACTAAGCTTATTTTACTACGCACCATACTAGCGCGTTACATGCTGGCACGCACCATTACGAAACAACATCGCACCAAGATGGTGCAAAAAAACATAAAACCTAATTTAAATTTAATTTATATTAATATAAATCAATACGTTAAATATTTGGCATGAAATACGCTTAAGGTAAGCCAAGTCGCATCAATATAATGCTACACAAAATAATAACCCATCGAGTCGGAGGACACATGTCACAATCGGTTTTAGATTTTATTAAAGAAAATGACGTTAAGTTTGTAGATTTACGTTTTACAGATACCAAAGGTAAAGAGCAACACGTTTCAATTCCTCATCACCAAGCCGATGAAGACTTCTTCGAAGATGGCAAAATGTTTGATGGCTCGTCTATAGCTGGCTGGAAAGGCATTAACGAATCTGACATGGTTTTAATGCCTGACGCAGCTTCTGTTAAACTTGACCCATTTGCTGAAGAAACAACGATGATTGTTCGTTGTGATGTTGTTGAGCCAGCAACATTACAAGGATACGAACGTGATCCTCGCTCTGTTGCAAAACGAGCAGAAGAATATATGCGCTCAACCGGCATTGCAGATACAGTTTTATTTGGGCCTGAGCCTGAGTTCTTTGTTTTTGACGATGTTAAGTATAAAACTGATATGTCTGGCTCAATGTACAAGATTGATTCTAAACAAGCAGCTTGGAACTCAGATAAAGCATATGAAGATGGTAATACTGGTCACCGCCCAGGCGTTAAAGGGGGTTACTTCCCTGTTGCCCCAGTTGATGATTTCCAAGATTGGCGTAGTGCGACATGTTTGGTACTGGAAGAAATGGGTCAAGTAGTAGAAGCCCACCACCATGAAGTAGCTACCGCTGGTCAAAATGAAATTGCGACGCGCTTTAATACCATGGTTTTAAAGGCTGATGAGATTCAAGAAATGAAGTATGTTATTCATAACATGGCTCATTTATATGGTAAAACAGCAACATTCATGCCTAAGCCTGTTGTTGGTGATAATGGTTCAGGTATGCACTGTCACCAATCACTTGCTAAAGACGGCAAAAACTTATTTGCTGGTGATAAATATGGCGGTTTATCTGAAGATGCTCTTTATTACATTGGCGGCATCATCAAGCATGCTAAAGCAATTAATGCATTTGCCAATGCGTCAACTAACTCATACAAACGTTTAGTACCTGGGTTTGAAGCACCGGTCATGCTTGCATATTCAGCACGTAACCGTTCAGCTTCGATTCGTATTCCAGTCGTCCCTTCAGAGCGCGCTCGACGCATAGAAGTTCGTTTCCCAGACCCAACAGCTAACCCATATCTTGCATTCTCAGCAATGCTTATGGCTGGCCTGGACGGGATTAAAAATAAAATCCACCCTGGCGATGCGATGGATAAAGATCTATACGACCTACCAGCTGAGGAAGCTGCTGAAATTCCAACCGTGGCAGCCTCATTTGATGAAGCGTTAGCGTGTCTTGATGCTGATCGTGAATTTTTAGTACAAGGTGGAGTATTCACTCATGACTTAATTGATGCTTATATTGCACTTAAGTCACAGGAAGTGGAAAAACTGAACATGACAACTCACCCTGTTGAGTTTGAAATGTACTACAGCGTGTAATTACGTATTCAGATCATATGTGTTCTCAAGCCCGCAAAGCGGGCTTTTTTATGGAAAAGTAATTCACAACAGTCTAGAGTATTAGAGTATATTTTTGATATCAGGCAAGATCTAAATGCGGCTTTTATTTTTAGGGTGTTTTGTATTGTTTAGTTCATCAGTTTTAGCAGACTCAAAGGTGTACCGTTGGAAAGATGAGCAGGGTAATTGGGTCTTTTCTGATGTACCACGACAAGGCGCACAAGAAATACAGTTAAATAAATCAATGACAATGCCCGCTGTTGATACAAGTATACTCAATACGCAAGCAAGTCAAAAAGCGATTGAATATACAGCAAGTATTACCTCACCAAACCACGAGCAAACACTCAGAGAAAATACTGGCACCATCTATGTTACAGGGCAAATTCAGCCTAGCTTCTCCAATGGTTTAAAAGTGCAATTAACGTTAGATGGAAAAGCAACAGGACCTATGCAAACAAGCACAACATTTGTCTTACATAACGTATCTCGAGGGGAGCACTCTCTACTGTTAAGGCTCTACAATGAACAGGGAAAAGCACTCGCGCAAAGTGATCCAACCACGTTTTATCTGCACAGAAAAAGTATAAAATAATTAAAGTGTTACCTATTTAAGCGCCTTGAGTATTGCCTAGAAATAAAATCACTAATAATGCTATGCTACTATCGCACTACATTGGTGCAATATCTAATTAAGGTGAACCAATATGGAACAACTCCATGAGCAACTCCTCCCTGACTTGTGGCATAATTTAGCAACGTCCGTTATTTTACTCGATAAGAACTTTATCGTTCACTATGCCAATACAAGCAGTAGTGAACTATTCGGATTAGGTATTAAAAGGCTAATAGGTCAATCACTCCACGCGACCTTCAGCCATCACCACATAGATATAACCAGAATCAATCAATATGTACTAAAAGACGGTGTCGATTGCCAGCAGCATAGAGTTGACGTAGTGTTTATCGACAATAGAGCCGCGACGTTAAATCTTCATGCTCGCCGAGTACACCTATTAAATACCACTTATATTTTAATGGAATTCCGACGTATTGATGATGAAGTACGATTTGATCAAGCATCAAACCAAATGCATCAATACCACGCTGCGCGTACATTAATAAGAGGGTTAGCACATGAAATTAAAAACCCGCTCGGTGGAATTCGTGGAGCGGCGCAATTATTGCAGTATGAAGGTTGTCAGAGTGAGCGGGACCAATGTGCCGAATTAATTATCGAGCAAACAGACCGTTTAACCGATTTAGTCGACCGTTTACTCGGACCTAATCAATTACTGCATAAAGCGCCGTGTAATATTCACCAAACTTTAGAATCAGTGATTAAACTCAGCACATTAGATAACGAGCATAATATAAAGTTAATTAAAGATTATGATCCAAGTATTCCTGACATAAACATCGATCAAGCAAAAATTCAGCAGGTTGTGCTGAATATTGTACGTAACGCATTACAAGCACTAACTCAAGGTGGAAACATAACGCTAACGACACGAATTAAGCATCGATTACGACGTGGCGAGAAGCTAATTAAAAAAGCTCTTTTGATTAAAATCATGGATAACGGCCCTGGCATTGCGCCTGAACTAAAAGATACATTATTTTTCCCCATGACCACAAATAAAGATGGAGGTTCTGGACTGGGATTATCCATCGCGCAAACTTTGATAGAGCAACACAATGGCATGATTGATTATGACAGCTGGACTGGACACACAGAATTTAATATTTATCTACCGTTCTGACGCCAACGGTATACGGAGCAAGAAATGAAAACAGTATGGTTAGTTGATGATGATGCATCCATTCGATTTGTACTCGATAAAGCATTATCACGAGCAGGATTTACGACTGAATGCTTTTCCAATGGCCAAGATGTTCTAACCGCTTTATCATATAGTCAACCTGCTGTTTTAATCTCAGATGTTCGTATGCCCGGTCTCGATGGTATGGCTTTGCTAGAAGAGATAAGCTTAAATCATCCTAATTTACCTGTCATCATTATGACAGCCCACTCCGACTTAGACTCAGCTGTCAATGCCTTTCAAAAAGGGGCTTTTGAATATTTAGCCAAACCTTTTGATTTAAATGAAGCCGCAGATCTTGTTGAACGAGCTTATCAAGCGAATTCACAAGCAAAAAAAACCAAGCGTACGCCAACTGAGAAAGATAGCCCTGATATTATTGGCGAAGCCCCCGCCATGCAAGAAGTCTTCAGAGCCATTGGTAAGCTTTCTATGTCAAGTATGAGTGTATTAATAAATGGTGAATCTGGTACAGGGAAAGAGCTTGTCGCAGGCGCGTTACATAACCATAGCCCGCGCAAAGATAATACCTTCATAGCTCTGAATATGGCAGCTATCCCAAAAGATCTTGTTGAGTCCGAGCTATTCGGGCATGAAAAGGGAGCATTCACAGGTGCTGACAGCATGCGTCGAGGCCGATTTGAACAAGCTAACAAAGGAACTCTTTTTTTAGATGAAATTGGTGATATGCCATTAGATGTGCAAACTCGGTTACTGCGAGTATTGGCCGATGGGGAGTTTTATCGGGTTGGCGGACATCAAAGTGTCAGTGTAGATGTTCGAATTATTGCTGCAACTCACCAAAACTTAGAGGAATTAGTAAAACAAGGTCAGTTTCGTGAAGATTTATTCCATCGCCTTAATGTAGTTCGACTGCGACTACCTGCACTCAAAGAAAGGCCCGAAGATATTGAAGCCCTAGCACATCACTTTTTATCTGCCAGCGCTGAAGAGTTACAAGTTGAAACAAAGACACTAACAGCAGACTCAATAAAAGCTATGCAACTTTACCATTGGCCAGGAAACGTTCGTCAATTACAAAATACTTGCCGTTGGCTAACCGTTATGGCACCCAGTCAAACGGTTAATCCTCAAGAATTGCCCGACGAACTATCCCACACTTCAGCACATAGTGAATCAGATGGAGACTGGCTAGATGCGTTTCAAAGCTGGTTAAATCAGGAACTTACTCAAGGAAAAGAGAATATCTGGCCAAATGTGCAAGCACAACTAGAAACCCGTTTGATCAAAACAGCCTTAGCTGTGTGTAACGGGCACAAGCAAGATGCGGCTTTAAAAATTGGCTGGGGTCGGAATACTCTCACTAGAAAGTTGAAAGAACGTAATATTCAGGACTGACGCCACAGTCATAAAAACTTGCTGACTTCTGCTATAACTATAAAGCCGTTATACCTTTAATGGATCCTGACCTACATCAGGAGGACAACGAGGTGAGCGTCATCAAAACCCCGTCTCTAAATATAAAACTACCGTCTCCCTGAACTGGTTTCAGAGTCCATAGGGTTT